>CAYHXI010000052.1:0-9147 GCA_964360565.1 uncultured Methanosarcinales archaeon
ATACTACTTTCTATAGCGTTTAGCATGGGATTGAGAAAAGTATTGGATGTGTATTGAAGTTTATGGTTATTAGTTGTCTACAGAAGAAATAAATTAAAGATTCAAATAACTATCAAAGCCATGTAAGAATATGTGAAGAATAAATTAGTTTGATTATTTTTTCTTAGAGAAAAATTCAATAGAGGATTTAGTGTAGAATAGATAGTAAAAGATGACTGAAGTTATTACTGTGGTTAATATTAAGGAAACACTAAACGTATATTTAAAGAAAGGATTGTGAAAGCCAATAATATACTTAAGGTTATTAATAAGATACATAAACATAAAAAGATAAAATAAAAAAGATAACACAATTGCCCAACCTCGCCAAAAACTTCTTCCCTTCCAAAGTTTTATACTTGTTACTATATTTAAAATTCCAAAAGGAACTATTATAAGTCCAAGAAATCCAATAAGTAACCCAATTCCGCAACCTAAGCCACATTCTCCTTTTGACGTTCCTTGTGATGCTGCAATCATTACAATGCTGAGACACAACAATAAAATTCCTGCAATAAAAAATCCTACAGAAATAATTTTTATTATAGTGGGAGGTTTTTTTGAGTGAGTCATAAAAAGTTCTTTTGCATTTAATTACAGCAGAGAGTTCGCAAAAGTTTCGTGTTAGTATAAATATCACATTCCACTAAAGCCGAAGTCCAATCTGGACCAATTGTTTTAAGTTTTGTAGTACTGCCAAGTGGACCAGCAAATGGATTACCATCTGGAGGAGTCATAAATTCATTTATTACACAAACACTGTTATGTGCTTTGCATACATCATTGCCAGTATCTTTGCCCTTACCTAAATCTTCGTAAGCATACATCCTACAATTTTTACTAAACATATTAAGCACTTCCTTTCTCACTTCTTGTTTTTGTTGTAAAGAAAATCCTTGCTGAACTGGTTGAGGTGGAGGAACATAAATTGGTTTTGGTAGAGGTCGATAAAAAGAAACTTCTCCAGTCAAATCATCTCCTGTGTTTTGCCAGCTTACTAATCCAGCAAAAGCAACTAAAGAAACTAACAATAACAAACTTAATTCAATACTTAGCCATTTACTCATAATGTTCACCTCTAAAAATTCACAAATTCGTAAACTCATTCAATGAATTTTTTAACCAAATTGAGACAAATAAACTATCTCAGAATGTAGTAAAATGAACTACTATATATATCCGTTCTGGAGAATATATATTAATATTTTCACTATTGAAAATCACACATCAAACAAGCTAAGGAAAACAGCTAAAGGAATCTTTGATGGAGTTTTTGAATACTCCTTTTTTGTTATTATAATAAATTTTTTAAGATTGTTTATTTGCTTTGCTTCAGGATTATCAGACCATTTTACTTCGAAGCCATAAAGACCTTCTTTTTCAGAAACAATAGCATCAACTTCTGAACCGTTCCTCCAGAAAGACACTCTTTCAGGAAACATTCGTTCTAGATGTTCAACCACTAAAAATTCAGCTATTGCAGATTGTTTATTGTTTGATTTAACAAGACACCAATCTTCAAATATTTCAAGAAGAAGTGGGTCTCTTAAGTGAATTTTTTTGTTTCTTCCGAAACGAATCTTTTTGCTGCTAATATCTAAATTATACAAAACATTTACAACAAAAATAGATTTTAACAACTCAACATATGCTGCAACTGTTTTGGGAGACTTAATTTCTATTTTTTTTGAAATTCCTTCCCAACTTAAATCTGTTTGCAAAGATTCAACAATAACTTTAAGTATTTGGCGTGCAATAGTATCGCTTCTTCCTGCTTTAAGTATTGAATTTTTTATCCAGCTCAAGTATGTCCTTTTTGAATCTTCTTTACTTTTTTCAAAATCCGCAATGCTCAATGGAAAGCCTCCATAAGCCATATAATCTTCCAAACATTTGCTTAGTTCTTTTTCAAATAAAAGAGCATTAAGGGATTTCTTCTCTATTTCTTTGACTGTTATTATTGGTTCTATTTTTTTAACTAAATCTGGAGTAAAAACTTTTAGAAATCCTCTAAAAGAAAGAGGAAAAATGATAAAATCTTTTCCATTACCGCGTCTTCCTGGAAAAAGCTCAACTTCTCTTTTTACTGAAATACTTGAAGAACCAGTCAATATAACAACGTCATTTCTCAGCTTGCCTTTATCTATTAATGATTTTATTGTTCTATACCATTCTTTAGGTAAAGTTATTTCATCAAGAAAAATTATAGAATTTATAATGTCGTTTGAATCCTTAAAATCAAGATAAGATTGAATTACTTCTTCAAGTTCCTTGAAATCTGAAATATTCTCACAATTAAAATAAAAAACGGATTTTGGGTCTCTTTTATCCAGTAAATTTTTTATAAGTAATTTAACTACCGTTGTCTTGCCTGCCTGCCTTGGTCCAAGGATGATATGTAACGCAAATGGTTTTAATTCAATATTATTTATTATGTCTGGAATCCATTTATGTTTTTTTTCTCTCCATTTTACAATATCGTAATCTTGCTCTATTAGATTTTTCTCTTTCCACCAAATATTTTGGTCAAAAAGTTCTTGAATATTCACATCAGTATTCATAATACTGGTATTTATATACTTTTCGGTATTTAGAATACTGATAAATAATACACACATAACCAACACCTAATACCTAAAGCCCAACTCCAGATTATCTTCACTATATAAAATAATCTCCATAAGAACTCAGGGGGTCTCGTCTAGAGCTTTATAAATACAAAACTATTTAAATAGGGGGTATTTAAATAAAGAAATAGTGTGATTTCGCTCTTTTAAGAGCTAAAAATCACGGAGACTTACTATGCCCGCAAAAAAACCAACTAAAACAAAATCACCAAAAAAAGAAGTAAAAAAGAAACCAGGAGAAAAATTTGTTGAAGTAGTAAACATAGTAGTCAGTGCTTCATTAGGCCACGATATTCCTTTAGAAAAAATGGCTGCAACATTAAGCAACACAGAATACAATCCAGAACAATTCCCAGGATTAGTAATTAGAATAAAAGAGCCAAAAACAAGCGCTCTAATATTCAGCTCAGGAAAAATAGTATGCACAGGAGCAAGAAGTTTAGACAAAGTGCACGAAAGCATAAGAAAAATAATGAAAAGCTTGGAAAAGATAAACATTAAAATAAAAGAAGAACCTGTAGTTACAATACAAAACATAGTCGCATCAGGAAGCATAGGAATGGACTTGAACTTAAATGTTCTTGCAATGAAATTAGACAACACAGAATATGAACCAGAACAGTTCCCTGGCTTAGTATACAAATTAACAGATAGAAAAGCAACTTTCTTGTTGTTCTCCAACGGAAAAATAGTATGCACAGGAACAAAAAGTGAGCAAGAAGTGCATCAAGCAGTAGACCAACTTATTGAGAATTTGAAAAAAGTGAAATAAATTGATAGTCAGTAGAAAGTAGTCAGTGGTTAGTGGAAGTAAATCTGCAATAATAAGTAGGGATTATTAAAGACATACCACCAACTACAGACCACAGACTATTTACTATGTGGGGTATAGCTGAACAAGTTCAGCGTAACCCACTCAACAAAAGTTTCGGGGTGGTATGGATACAAATGAATTAATTAGGAAATTAGCAGAATTCTTAGAAAAAGAACATTACACAGAACTACTTGAAAAAATAAGGAAAGGAGAAAAACACATAATAATAGATTTTCAAAAAATAATAGAATTCGAGCCGGAATTAGGAGACTTGATTTTAGACCAGCCGGAAGAAACAATAAAAGCATTCGAGCTAGCAGTAGAACAATTATCAGAAAAAGGAAAAGGATTTGTAATCAGAATAAAAAATTTAACTGCATCTGCACAACTCATGGTCAGAAATATAAGAAGTGTTCATTTAGGAAAACTTTTTTTCATAGAAGGAGTAGTACGACAAAAAAGCGACGTTAGACCTCAAGTAACAAATGCAAGATTTGAATGCCCGAGCTGTGGAAATACAATCGCAGTACTTCAATTAGATACAAAATTCAAAGAGCCGACAAAATGCAGCTGTGGAAGACAAGGAAAATTTAGATTATTAAGTAAAGAATTAATTGATGCTCAAGGAATAGTTCTCGAAGAAGTTCCAGAACAATTAGATGGGGGAGAACAGCCAAAAAGGATAAGTGTTTTTCTAAAGAATGATCTTGTAAGCCCGCTAAGTGACAAAAAAACAAATCCTGGAAGCAGAATTCTAGTTGTAGGAACACTAAAAGAAGTTCCAATAATAACAAAAACAGGAGGACAAAGCACGAGATTTGATTTAATGTTTGAAGCAAATTATTTCGAGCCAATAGAAGAAGATTTCAGCGAAGTCACAATAAGCGACGAAGATAGAAAAAAAATAAAAGAGTTGGCAGCAGACCCTAATTTAACAAAAAGATTAGTAAGTTCGATTGCCCCAACAATCTACGGCCACGATAAAATCAAAGAATCACTAATGCTCCAATTATTAGGAGGAGTAAGAAAAGTAAGAGATGACGGATCAGTAACAAGAGGAGATATCCACATTTTGCTGGTTGGAGACCCAGGAAGTGGTAAATCCATGTTACTAAAAAGAATAGGTAAAGTTTCACCAAAAGGAAGATTTGTATCAGGAAAAGGAGCAAGTGGAGCTGGATTGACTGCAACTGTAGTTCGAGATGAATTCCTTCAAGGATGGAGTTTGGAAGCGGGAGCGTTAGTATTAGCAAATAGAGGAGTGTGTGCAATAGATGAGTTAGATAAAATGAGCCCAGATGATACTGCAGCCATGCACGAAGCATTGGAAGGACAGACTATAACTATTTCAAAAGCAAATATACAGGCGACCCTTCGTTGTGAGACCACAGTTTTAGCAGCAGCAAACCCAAAATTTGGAAGATTCGATCCATACGGAACTGTAGCTAGCCAAATAAATTTACCAGTAACATTAATCAACAGATTCGATTTAATATTTCCAATAAAAGACTTGCCAAATCAAGTCAATGACGAAAAAATGGCAAAATTTATACTAGAGCTTCACAAAGAAGGAGGAAGTAAAGAACAAGACATAACCAACGACCTTCTGAGAAAATATTTTGCATACGCAAGAACAAACATAAAACCTAAACTAACTTCACAAGCAATAGAAGAAATAAAAGATTACTTTTTAAAAATGAGAGCTAGTGCGTCAACAGGAGCAGGAGCGAGATCCATACCAATTTCCGCAAGACAATTAGAAGCATTAGTAAGACTTTCCGAAGCATATGCAAAAATACATTTAACTGATAAAGTCACTAAAAAAGATGCAAGAAAAGCAGTAGAGATGCTAGACTATTGTCTAAGACAAGTCGCATTCGATGAAGAAACTGGAACAATAGATATTGACAGAATCGCGACAGAAATGCCAGCCACGCAAAGAAATAAAATAATGATAATAAAAGAAGTGATAAATGAATTAGAAGGAAAACTCGGTAAAATAATTCCACTAGAGGACGTAATAAAAAGCGCATCAGAAAAAGGAATGGACGAAGCTGAAGTAGAAGAAATGATTCAAAAATTAAAACGAGCGGGAGATATATACGAGCCGAAGCATGGATTCGTGTCGAAAATTTAGTCGGTGGTCTGTAGCGGGTAGTCAGTAGTATTAGTTGACAAGTCAATTTCTATTTACTACAGACAACAAACTACTGACCATTTCCCACATTCATCTCTCCCAGTTGCTTCATAGAAAAACAATTTCTTTGAGAATATTCTTCTCTTATCGAATTACAAACACTAAAATCTTTCTTTCGTAACGCATAATCTAAGTAGCAATTGCTCTGGAAAGAAATGTCAACTATTGCTCTGCAAAAATCCTGATTTCTAGTTGATTCATACAATTCAAAAATACATGAATCTGGATTTGAAAGCTGCAAACAAGTAGTTGCAGCAAGATCAGGATTTGAGGATGCTAGAAGTATAGCATCTTGTTTTATTTCAAAAACAGTTTTTGTTTTTTGTGCTCTGCAATCATTAGGACAATTAAGAACAGTCTCTCCTAAAGAATCCTCACAATTGTTATTTCCACAACAAGGTGATTTTTTCATGCTGGAGCAGAGTCCATTAACACAAGCATCAGTACTACAAGGATCCAAATCATCACAAGAAATTGGACATTTTGAAGTAGAAATAGGAGTAACTGTCTGTCTGGGCCTATCTGGAGATTTTTCTTTAACCACAAAAGAAACTTCTTTTTCTAATTTCTTCTCTTCAACAGTTAAAGAAACTTTTGTTTTATACCTGCCCAGAAGAGAGTTTTTTCCGAGACTCAATTCAACATCAAAATTTTCTTCTTTATCAAAAGAAACAAAAAATTCCTTTGAAAATATTTCCTTATTTTGAGGATCGAAAATATTAACATTAATCAAACCATTAATAGATTCCTCACTAGTAGAATATGTCGTTATTGTTATCGCTTGAGAAGTCTCTCTTTCAAATTCAGTGTTAACGCTAACCAAAAGATTAAATTTTAACTCGTTTCTCGAAATAAAACCAATTGAAACATACACTATTAAAAGAAAAACTATAATAATCCCTAAAACTATTGCAAACGTTTTAAGATTAAGTTTGTTTTTTCCAATTGCCACAGAAAATGCTTGATCCACATCTGATGTTGAATATCCTTGCTCTATTAAATATGAACGAAGAGATTCTTTACTATATTGAGAACTATACTTCTTAATATATTCTACAATGCTTGAACTCACCATCTTTTAAAATGAGATAGATGTGGAACTATTTAAAGCTTATAGTTGGCGAAGAAAGTTATTGGACATTTTTTTGAGTCGCCAACTATTTAGTAAAATACCTTATTGTCTTATTAATTGGTTCTTTTACTATTAACCTGAATTTTTACAAAAGTTTTATAATATCAAAGAATAAAAATATGTTTGGGATGGTGGATGCGAAAGAATTTTCTGCAACAAAAGTTTGGATAGGTCGAATTCTTAATGGAAAATATGTGAAAGAAGTTGAAGAAGAAAAACAAAATCATGTTCTTTTGAATGATGGAAGAAAAATATATCGTGCTAATTTAATAGCAACAATTGTAGGAATTGACATTGAGGACAGATCAATATTTGTTGATGATGGAACGGGTAGAATAAAGGTTAAGAGTTTTGATGAAAAATTTCCTAAGGAAAATTTCTCTTTGGGAGATGTTGTTCTAGTGATAGGCAAAATAAGAGAATTTGGAGAAAAATATATTCTACTGGAAATAATTAAGAAAATAACAGACAAAAGATGGATTGAAGTGAGAAAGAAAGAGTTGGGAGAAGTTAAGAAAGAAGAAAAAGAATCAGAAGAGAAAAAAGAAGACTTTGAGCAAAAAGAAAATATTGTAGAAGATATTAAAGAAAATAGAACTGACACCATATTATCTGTAATTCGAAATTTGGATGAAGGAGATGGAGCTGATTTAGATCAGGTTTTATTAGCATTGAGCACAACCGCAACTGAAAAAGATATAGAGGAATTTGAAAAAACATCAAGAAAGTCAAATTCCTCTAAAATAACTCAAAATAAAAATGATAACATCAAAGAATATTTTGAGTCATTCATAGAAAAATTATTGAATGAAGGAGAGATATTTCAAACAAAGCCGGGTAAAATTAAAGTGCTAGATTAAATTAATTGCTCGTGGAGTAAAGAGAAAACTAAAGGAGTCACATAAACTTCTAAAACTCCCGCTATAAGAACAATAACTATCGCCAAAATAACTAAATTAGAAAAATCAAGCATTATCTTCTCCATTCTCTTGTAGCTGAAATCCTTTCTTATTATAGCTACAGAAAGAATTCCTCCAGCAAGACCTGAAACGAAATATGCTAAAATTTCTGGAATGCCATGCAAAGAATATCTTAACAAAGATAACGAAACTACTTTAAAATAAGACACTGCTTCTATACTGCCATTAGAAGCAAAATAAGAAATGTAAAGATTTATGAATTTACCGAATGCTGCAGAAATAACAGAAGCATTCCAAGTTAATACAAATATGGCCCCACTACCGTAAAGTAAAGAGAAGAATAAAGAGAAAATCATAACTTTAATATTATTGAAGAATATCTGACGAAACAATTCACCATCGCTGATTAAGCCAGTGATATTTCCAGAAACCTCTTTGTTAATTCCATTAATTGTTTTTATTTGTGGTTGAAAAATAGCAGTAGACACATTCTCTGGAAGAACGGTATACCAAACAGTAAAAGCTAAAGAAAAGCCGATGAACAAAACCATGAAGAAAACTAACGCTTTAGAGTGCTCTTTCATTATTCCCCATTCAGATTTTACTTGAAAATCCTTTTTTTCTTCAAAAATCATAGTTTGATAAAATAAAGGCAGAGCGGCCATTACAGTGAGAAACACCATAACTAAGCCAGCTTGGTCTTCAAAAACCCAAAGTGCAAGAAATAAAGCTATAGTTGCGTAAATAAATCCTAGAGCTAACACTTCTAAAGGGTGTTTTTCCGCCTGAAAAGGATTCATTAATGCTTCTACGACCATAAGATGAATTTCACCTGTTTTTTATTAAGTATATAAAAAGAATAACAAAAAGAATATAAAAATCTATTGGTTTGTCAAGTCATAAAAAAAATAATTATAGTTAGTATGGTAGCTAAACCTAAAAGAATTGCCGTTCTTCTTTCTGCCAAAAGAATTCCTATACTTTCTATTAATACCGAAACTAATGCAACGTCTGTGTTCATAAAGAGATAAATAGTCAACAAAAGTATATAAAATTTTTGAAGATATTATTTATACTGTATCTCAGCTGGCTTTACTTCATAAGCAGATAATGTTGGAATGCCAAGAACATCTCTTAACATATATTTTTTACCATCGATTTGAAGAATGGTTTCTAACTTTCCATTTTTGTCTTCGTCTTCAAGCTTAACTTGTAGTTTACTTGGTGGGATGAAACCTTGTTGGAGTATTTCATCTTTTCTTGCAAGAGGGGTTATATTATTAACACTCTCAGCAAGAGTAACTCCTCCAACTAGACCTACAATTCCTGTTAAAAAAATAAGATAATATTTTTTGTTCTCCATTCATTTTATTGTTCCTCCTCTACTTTATTATCAATAGTTTTAGTTTCACTATCAT
>CAYHXI010000053.1:0-7557 GCA_964360565.1 uncultured Methanosarcinales archaeon
GTTAATTCGCCAAATCCTGAAAAAGCATTAAAAGAATTGGTTAGTGGGTTGAGGTGAAAAAAGTCTATTTTTGAAGTTTTTTAACGAAAAGTTTATATATGGTTAAAAACCATAGTATTATGGTCAAACATGGCTAATGAGCTTTTAAACATATTAAAAATATTAATAGAGAATAAAGAAACAGAGTTCAGTATTAGAAAGCTTTCTAAAATAAGAAAAATAAATTATAAATCTGCGCATAGTGCAATTATGAGATTAAAAAAAGAAGAAGTAATAGACTTAAAAAAACTAGGAAACACTTCAAATATAGTCTTTAATAAAAATTTTAATCAGTTAGTTTTTAATGCAGAAATCGAGAGAAGAAAAACGCTTCTTAAAAATTCAAATTTTAATGAGTTATACAATAAATTAAATAAAATAAATTCATCATTTATTATTTTATTGTTCGGTAGTTATGCCAAAGGAACTGCAACTAAACATTCAGATATTGATCTGATGGCCATAGGAGAGCATAATGAAACGATAGAAGAGGTCATAAGATTAGTTCCTTTGAAGATTCAACTAATACCATTAACTCCACAGGAATTCACAAACATGGCAAAAAGCAAAGAATTCAGCGTAGTAAGCGAAGCAATTAAAAACAACCTAATTCTGATCGGCATAGAGGATTATTATCGATTGCTAGAAAATGTTAAGCGAGAAACGATTAAAGGAAGCTGAAGATAATGTTAGAACATACATTAGTGATGGTTTGCTTAGAAAAATTCCTAAGCAAGATTTGAATGTTAAACAAATAATGTTAATGAATAGCGAAGAAAGCTTAAGAGTTGCAGAACTTCTTTTTAACAATAATCATTCTTACTTATGGACAGTTGTTTGTTCTTATTACTCCATGTTTTATATCGCTAATGCCGTTCTTTATGAGTTAGGATTAAAAATTGGAGACAAGATAGTTCACAAAGTTACTGCCGAAGCTCTAATAGTCCACATAAGAAATAAGCTGGCAAAAACTCTTTTGGAAGATTACGAAAAATCAAAAGAAGAAGCATTGCAGGTAGCAAAACTGGAATCAGAAGAACTGATTCAAAGTTTTGATTCTGAACAGACAAAAAGAGCAATCTTCCAATACGGAATGACTGAAATAGTAATAAAAGGAAAAGCACAAACAAGTTTAGAAAGAGCTAAAAAGTTTGTATTCGAAATGGGAAAGTTGGTAAAGAAGTGTTAAAAGAATTGGTTGAAGGGTTGAAATAAACTTCAAATCACTCATCCTTCAACATACTTTTATCTAACAGCATACTTTGAGGCTTTGGAATGAATGGATTATAGGCATACAAATGTTTTATCAATCCATTTGATTTCAATTGCTTTGCTTGTTGTGCATTAATATCTACATCTATTGATATTCCTATGGTTGATACTCCAAAATTATCTGAATAATTTACATTTAATTTTGAAAGTAGCATTTTAAAATCAGGTAATTGACCTTTAAGAAAATTCATTCTGTCGTCTAAAAATTTTTTTCCATTTTTATACATCTCAAATTTATCTGAAGGCACATATGCATTTACTTTGTAAACAACTTTGAAAGAGTAAGTCTCTTCAGAAGGAAGATTCGCTATAACTACATCAGTAAAGTTATCCAATCCCATTCCAGGATCTGTACAATTTATACTTTTCAAAAATGATTCAATGTTTTGTTCTTTCATAACAAAGTTAAAACACAAGACAACATATATAAATCTTCGCTACAAAATGAATTCTTTTTCATAATCTACCTTCTCCAACTTCTTTTTACATTCCTCGCAAAATTCAGTTTTTCTTGCATCGAAATAGTGTGCGAGACTTATTTCTTTTTTATCTCTGAAAACTCTGTGACCTATTTCCATCGGACAAAGAGAATTCTTTGCTGGAATTTCTTCGCAGTATTCATGATGTCCTAATCCAAAAAAGTGTCCTAATTCATGGATGCAAACTATGCCTGCTCTCCTAGAATATCCATCAATAACTGACAATTCAGGGCAATACATTGAAACAAAGCAAGAATCATTTTTAATAGCACCGCCATATACAGGTAAAAATTTATTTCCTTCACAGTGTTTTACAACTGCGCAAGAAGTTATACCTAATGCTGGTTTTTCAAAATCATTCAATAATTTTAAAATATTTAAGTTAAGAAGATAACTTAAGTTGCCTTTAGCATTTTGGAGAGTTTTTTTATATGCTGAGCGGGAAATATTTTCCTCAACATGAAATCCATCAAAGAAATCCGGAAAAGCATTACAAATAATTCTAACTATTTCTTCTAGACCTCTTTTGTCGTATTCTATTGGAACAATGTTTAAATTCATTAAGTTGAACTATCGCAATTCAATATTCATTATCTGTTTTATTTCTTCTTCACTTACTGAGCAGCCGTTTAATTTTACCCCCCAAAGAATGCTCTCCAGTAGTTCTTGTTTTGCTTTTGGAACGTCCACTATGTACTCGTCTAAAAATCCGAGTTCGTATGCAATTGCAACTAATTCTATACTTCGTATTAGAGAAATGTGTCTTACTTGCTCTTGAAAATTCTTGAGCTTATTCTTGTCAACAGTTATTCTAGTGTGAAGTCTTCTCTCCAGCAAAGATTTTAAGTCTTCAGGGTTTTCAATAAGAAGCCTTGTTATTCGTTCGTCAACAACAATTGCATCTACATTTCTTAGCATTGCAAAAGCAATTGTTTCCATTTCTCCAGTCTGCACTATTTGTATTGGATTTCCTTGAGCGAAAAATGTGCTATTAGCTAAATTCAAAAGTTCTTTTGATTTTATAATTATGGCATCATCCTCAATAATTGAAAGCACGTTATTTTCAATTTGTCTTTCGACTTGCAGTGCTTCAAACTTGAATCTTTTTGTTTCTAGAGGTTTTTTAACCAATTCATAATGAACTCCTGAAGTTATGTAAAATTCGCCTCTAAATTTTTGTTTTAGTTTTTCAAGTAGCCAAAGAAGATTATTTGTTGTAAGACTTATTACTGGTCCTGCATCGAATGCGATTGATTTCATGTTAAAATCCTTCTTTTGTGCTGCATATCTTTCAAGTATCCTTTTACTTTTTTTATTTCAATATCTGCATAATCGTATTGCATGCTAACTTTAGCTTCAAGCACTGCTCCTTTAGCATACCAGTTTCTTGTTAAATTAGTAAAGAAGTAGTGGTGGCCGTCTATTTTTTTCAAACAGAGCAATGTGTATTCATGGCCGTCTTTCTCAAGCCAAACTGGGCGGGTTTCAAAAATAGTATCTTTGAAAATATCCGACTCAGAGTCAACAACCAAATCTGCAGTAAATATCTTTCGCTTCGAAAATTCAGAATAAAATTTTGGAGCTATTCTCCTCAATAATTGTGCATATTTTGAATTAAGTTTTCTGCTAGATGCACATTTGGTTGAGCAAGATGTATGCACAAGAAATGGAAACGCTCTATCAATATCATTTAATCTTTTATAAAAATCAAAATAAGAATATTTATCCGCAACATACTCTGGAGAGTGATTGTTAGAATACATTTTTGTGCAGCATTTTGGATAGCCATATACTTTGCCTCCCAGAATATCTGCTTGTTTATGATTTTTGCCAGCGAGCACAACATATTTTTTGAAAAGTTTTCTTTGAGACTCGTTTTTGAAAATATCGTATCCATACCAAGTTCCTTTTATCTTCCAAAAAATTTTGTTTCCAGAAATTTTGTCGATTTCTTCATAACTTCGTGCTCGAGAAACTTCATAAAATATTCCTGCATTTTGCAGGTGTTTTTCAAAGTTATACTTCTCTTCAAGATTTTTCGGGTTTATTTTCAGAGAGACATATGTTACGGGCTTAACTCCTGCAGAAAAAAGGATTAATTTTAATTTTGCAGAATTATCAAATCCTTTTGCAGTTTCAATAAAATGAATGAGTTCTTTTTTGTAATTGTCCATTGTGCCCTTTTTTTGGTCGGTGGTTGGTAGTCAGTAGTATTCAGTGTCCACCGACTATTGACCACAGACTACGCGCCAATTTTATATCCCAATCTCTCTAATTTTTTTTTCCACATCAATCCTATTGAGAGAAGAGAATCATAAAATTTAATGCTAATACGATACGTTTTTTTGTACAAATCATAATCAATCAATCCCATTGATTTCATCGGCGTCAAAATTCTATCGTAAAATTGTCTTTTGTTGTAGCTGAGCTTTACTTTTTTTCCTCGATAAGGAGCTTCTTCGAGAACTGCTTCGTACTGCCCGTCGTGAAGTTTTGTTGCAAATAAAGACATTTCAGTTTTTGATATTTCAGATTTATTATCTATAATATATTTTATTAGTTCTTTTCCAACTATTTTTTGCTGGGGTGTTGCAAATATAACTTCAAAAACATCCTCGGAAAGATTGAATCTATCAAACAATATTACCATGCACCTGTTTAAACCATAGCAGTATATAAATTTTGCTTCTAAGAGAGTAAAACACTATGCAAATATAGTGAAACGAAACATTTATATATAAGTTGTGCTTAGTATATCTTAGTATACAAAAGATGTATACTGACCGAAAATGGTCAAAATTGAGGGAAAAAGAGGTTTATAATCACGTTGAAGAAGGCTCTCTTTTTTCTTTGTGTTCTACCAAACACACCCCCCAAACCCTGAGAGCCTTTATTCAATTTTTTATATTTAAACATTAACAACAAAGACCAAAAAAACAAGAGGTGGATGAGATGGATTTATTTGTAAAGAATGCAGTGCAACAAGACTTCACAGCACAACAACGTGAAGCAGAATTTGGACAAGCAAAGATAAAAGTTGTTGGCGTAGGCGGTGGCGGTAACAACATGGTAAGTTGGCTCTACAAAAAAGGAGTTAGAGGCGCTGAAATTATCGCATGCAACACAGATAAACAGCACATTGATGTTTCTGAAGCTGATAAAAAGTTTCTTATAGGAAAAGATTTAACTAGAGGACTTGGATGCGGAGGTTTTCCTCAAAGAGGAGCTGAAGCAGCTCAAGAAAGTCTACTACAACTCAAAGAAGTTCTAAGAGGCTCTGATATGGTTTTCGTCTGCGCAGGAATGGGCGGAGGAACAGGAACCGGAGCAGCTCCAGTTGTAGCACAAGTTGCAAAAGAAATGGGAGCAATAGTTATAGGAACAGTTACAATGCCTTTCAGCATAGAAAGAGCAAGAATTGATAAAGCAGAATTTGGACTTCAGCAATTAAGACAAGTGGCAGATACTGTAATTGTTGTTGATAACAATAGACTGGTTCAAATTGCAGGAAATCTTCCAGTTCAGCAGGCATTTGCAGTTGCAAACGAGCTAGTCTCAACAATGATTAAAGGAATTGTAGAAACAATTGCTATTCCAAGCTTAGTAAACTTAGACTATGCTGACGTTAAAGCAATTATGAGCAACGGTGGAGTTGCAGCAATTGGTGTAGGAGTTAGCGATACTAACAACAGAGTAGACGAAGCAGTTAAAGGAGCTTTATCAAATCCTTTGCTTGACATCAACTACCAAGGAGCAACCGGAGCATTAATCCACGTCTGGGGCGGACCTGACTTAACTCTTGAAGAAATCAATAGGGTTGGAGAGCTAGTCACAGAATCTATGGATGAAGATGCCAACGTTATCTGGGGAGCCAGAGTTACGGAAGAAATGAAAGGCAAACTGATGGTTATGACAATAATAACAGGAGTGCACTCTCCATGGATTGTTGGAAAAGCAGAAGCAGGCCAAAGAGCAAAAACTGCTAAGAAGTACAACGACGAATTAGGAATTGATCTTTTGTAGGTCAATTTTTTCTTTTTTTATTATATTAATATGCTAACTCTAAAAGAGATTCTGAAATCTTTATTTGTTAGTGCCCCTTCTAAACCAGTTGAGAAAAGAGAACAAATAAATGGTTTTGAATTCTTAGTAAAACTTGAAGATAGAGTTAAAGACAAAGAAATTAAAACCACTTGTGTTTTTATAAGCACAGAACATCCTGACTCTGTTTATTTAACTTTACAAACTTATTTACATTCTAATGATGGACGTCAACCTCAAGACTCAATATCTAAACTTGGAGGAAAACGCATAGGTCTCGTACTCAGTGCAGATTATGAAACTGCCAAAAAATTATTAGATAAATTTGAAAATGAATACAAGCAAATTATTGGAAATTTAAAATACACATTGTCAGATTATTCTTATTCAAAGAATTTCAAGGAATTTCTAATAAAAGCACAAACAGAGAAATAACTAAAAAGGCGCAGTAAACTTTATAAACTATCAAAGACAAATACTCAAAAAAACAGTTCATAGGAGGTAGATAAAATGGAATTTGTATACAAATTTGATGACGACGAAGACTGGGAAGAAGACGACGAAGACGTAGAAGAAGAAGATAAAGAAGTGGATGCGGAATAATTAGCTTCTAATTCCCAAAATCATTTTTTTTGTGTTTTTAGCTTTTTTAAGTTAATAGCTCCTTAACCTTCAAAAAATCTTTTTCCAACTCATCTTTCAAACTTCTTCTATACAGCACTGCTGCAGGATGATACATTGGAAACACGAGGAATTTCGATTCATCGAGTTCTTTTTCTACTGCTTTGCCATGCAATAAACTGATTCCCTCTACTTTTTTCATTCCTTCAACGGAAAAATTTCCTAGAACAAATTTGGTTGAGAAATTTCCTAAAGTAATTATTATTTTTGGCTGAATAATTTTAATTTGCTCTATCAAAAATGGAGTATGATTTCTAATTTCTTCTTTATTTGGAGGCCTATTATCTGGAGGCCTATATTTGAGAATATTTGCGATATAAACATCATCTATACATAAATTAATCGAGTGCAAAAACCCATCCAATTGTTTTCCCGCTGCGCCCACAAATGGAAGTCCTTGCAAATCTTCATTCGCTCCTGGAGCTTCTCCTATAAAAAATATTTTCGCTTCAGGATTTCCTTTGCCGAAAACTAGATTTGTTGAGCTTTCTTGCAAAAGTAATTTCTCTTGAAGAATTTTTTCTTTGAGTTTATCCAGCTCTTCTTTTTTTGACATTTGTTAAAATAAATCTGAGTATTATATAAATTTGCCTGAATCAAGCTTGTTCCGGCGGAGCTATACAGAAGCACCTTAAAGAAGGATTGCATTGTGCTTCTTGGAATGTATAACAATCCCACCCTGGTTTATTATCTGTCGGTTTGCACGAATTTGGCAAGTTATTCGGATTTGAAACAGGGAATCCATATCTACTAGTATCAGTACAAGTATCGCCAACAGGAGTAGGTGTTGGAGTCTGAGTTGGAGTTGAAGTGGCCGTTGGAGTTATTGTTGGTGTGGGAGGTAATGTAGGAGTTGGAGTTAGTGTTTTAGTGGGAGTTTTAGTTGGTATAATTGGCGGCAATGTTGGTGTTGGAGTCTGAGTTATTGTTGGCGTAGGAGTCGACGTAGGAGTTGGCGTAGGCGTTTGAGTATAAATTACTGGAGGCAAAGTAGGAGTTGGAGTTAGTGTTTTAGTGGGAGTTTTAGTTGGTATAATTGGCGGCA
>CAYHXI010000053.1:7657-9138 GCA_964360565.1 uncultured Methanosarcinales archaeon
ATGTTGGTGTTGGAGTGCGAGTTGGATCTGGTTTTGGTGTAGGTGTACGAGTAAAATCTGGAGTTTTAGTTGGAGTTGGTTTTGGAATTGTATCTATTCTACTGCATAATGTTTCTCTCATGAACTTTTCTCTATCTTTTGAAGTTGGAACAAAAGTTCCTTTTTCTAATGAAGCTAAGAAGTCATCAGGATCTGTAAATAAATCTTTTTTTGGAGTTGAGAATCCTACTTTGTTCTCAGATTCTTCCCAATTTATTTCTTCGTCGCATTTTTTGCAGCAGTTTACTTTTATTACAGAATTTGATTCTTCTTCAGAATCTGTTAAATAATCATAAGGGTGCACATTTTCAAATCCGACGACAGTATATCTGTTTGATGCTTCTGGATCTGCTCGTTCATTCACTCTAACTTTAACATCGAACTGTATGTAGAAATTGTCAACGTCATTATTGCAGTTACAGTCTCCTGAAGAAATTATTCTTACAGTGTTCAAATCTTTGAGCCATAAAAATTGTAAATTAAAATTTTCACATTCGTCTCCGAAAGTCCATCTTCCCCAGCCTGGTTTGTATTCTGCGCCGATAATAACTCTACCTTCATTTAAGTAATCATCAACATCTCCTTTTAATTTTTGTAAAGCATTTATTGCTAAATCTGCTCTAAAAGGGATTAACTGACGAGCCCAAGTTACTGGGTCTGTTATCGACCTCATAAAAGCTTGCGCGCCAACCATTTCATCCATTCTGTCATGGAGTACTGAGAGCGCATTATTCAAGCATTGTTTGTTTCTTATTTGCACTCCAATTATTCTATCTTTCACTTGTCTTATTATACTATTCAACTGATCTTCTTCTACTCCTGCATAAACTATTGGGAAAATTAGTAAAAAAATTGAAAACAACAGAAAAAACTTAGCGATTTTCATGTTCTTATCTCCGAAAGCTTGCCTTGAGGAGATTCGCTGAACTTGTTCGGCGTTATCAGCCTCTCTCTTAATTCTCCTGTGCAAATTATACTTTTTTCATCAGCAATGTTAGTTAATAAATTAATTGTTAAAGAATCAACATATTTTTTGCAAGTTTGTTCGTCAAAGCTAGCTATTTTTTCAAATTTTTGGCTCCATTCTTGATCACAGACTGCTTTTGATTTTTCTAAAGGTTTTAATTTTTCAGTGTGGGCTTCAACAAGAGATAAACCTGTTGAGCAAAAATTCTCGTTGATTCCCAGAACAGTTAATTCATAAATATCTTTTGTTGTGCTATCAGTTATTTCTAGACTTGCTTGTTCACATTTACTTAGCTTTTGGCAAAACGATACTTCTGCAATTTCTTTTTTTGTGCAGGCACTTAATAAAATCGCAAGTAAAATTATAAAACCAATAATGTTAAACTTCATTTTCAACATTCTCAACTTCTCCAGCATTTATAATTGTTTCTTTTACTGTTCCTTCGTTTTGTGTTTTTGCGGTGTCTATTTGTCTT
>CAYHXI010000054.1:0-9119 GCA_964360565.1 uncultured Methanosarcinales archaeon
GTAACAGAGTGGTCGCGCCCGAGAGTTCGCATCGACGGCGCGGCTTGCTACATCGACGTCGGCTCTTCCTATCCTGGGCGTGCATAAGCGTCCAAGGGTGAAGGGGTTCACTTATTAAAAGGGATCGTTAGCTGGGTTCACAACGCTGTGAGGCAGTTGGTTTGATATCTACTGGAGATGCTTGATGTCTGAGGGGAAGAAAGCCATAGTACGAAAGGAACTGGCTCTCGAGGCCACTGGTCTACCGGTTATCTGATAAGGTATAACGCCGGGCAGCTACGCCTTAGGGAATAAGTCCTGAAAGCATCTAAGGATGAAGTCCTCCTTGAAAAGAGACATCTTAGGACACGGGTAGAAGACCTGTTTGATGGAACTGGTGTGTAAGTACAAAGGCAACGATGTATTCAGCATGCAGTCCCCAACGTCCATAAATTTTTTAATTCATCAAATGACTTAACTGTCATTTGATGCTATGCTAAAAACAATATGTTTTTAGCTATGTCCCACTAGAATTTCGATCTCGTCGCACGGTTCTTTTTTTTTTATTTTAAAATTATTTTTGTAATTTTAAAATTCGACAAGTCACATTTATGTGAGTTGTTATTATTTTTTTTAGAATATTTTTTTAAATAATTATTTTAATGACTATTTATTTTTGTAGATGGAAGAATGATATTTTTGTGAATTGTTTTAATTTAATTTTTTTCTAATTTTCGGTTAATTCCGCAAACTTTTTACTTTGTTTTTAAATAATTTAATTTTTTTTCGGCTAGCTCCGAAACCTTTTCGGAATTTCCGCAAATCTTTCGGTTTTTCTTCCGCAAAGCATTTTAATCCAATAACTCGCTAAGCATTCATATGCTTGCTGGAAAAATTGACTACAAAAAATTAGAAATTTACGAATTAGCTCATCAGTTTGTGCTGCATATTTACAAACTTTGCTCGAGTTTTCCAGCAGATGAATCTAACAACATAACTTCTCAATTAAGAAGAGCATCAACAAGTCTTCCTCTCAATATTGCAGAAGGTTCTGGCTCTGGAAGCTTCAAAGTTTTTTTGAACTACTTAACTTTCTGTTACAGGTCTTCATTAGAAGTCCAATCTATTTTGCGAATCTGCAAAGACTTAAACTATGTTAATGAATTACAACATCAAGAAACTTCAGAACTATTAGACAAATTTATTCGAAAACTCTATTGTTACATGAAATATCTTGAAGAAAAAATCGGCGAAAGAGAATTAAAAAGAAGTTCTTATTATAGAGAACAAACTTATGAGATGAGAAATGATATTTCTGGACCATAACGTTTTTAATACTTTGATTAATACAAATAAGTCATGCAATCCAGCGAAATAATCAACAACATCAACCAACTCTACGACTATTTCAGAGTCCCTCCTAATTTAAGACTTCACATGTTCCGAGTCGCTTCTGTATCGAAAATTATTTGCGAAAATTGGAATGGCCCAAAATTAAATCAAGATGATGTTGTTGCTGTTTGTTTAATGCATGATTTAGGAAATATTGTTAAGTATGATTTTGACCACAGCATTAATTTAATGGGCGAAGAAGCAAAAAGAGTTGAGTATTGGAAAAAAGTTAAAGAAGAAGTTGTTGCAAAATACGGTAAAGGAGAATATGAAGCGACTTTTAACATGGCAGAAGAACTTGGAATTAATGATAGATTAAAATTTCTTTTAACAAATTATAAATTTATAAAAAACTCAGGAATTGTTAACTCGGATGATTTCGACCTCAAAATCTCTAATTACGGAGATTACAGAGTAGGCCCATTTGGAATTTTAACGATTCAACAAAGATTAAGTGATTTTAAAGAAAGATATTCGAAAAAAGGATTATATTGCGAACGGCCTGATATGATTGCTGCGATTCAGAATATGTTTACTTTAGAAAAACAAATATTTGATAACACTTCAATTAAACCTGAAGATATTAATGACGGAAGTGTTAAGAAATATTTGGATGTTTTCAACAACCTTTAAATAAATCAACTCATTCTATCATTTCATGCACCTCACCTTCCTAGGCAACTCTGGCTTTCAAATAAAGACAAACAACAAAATCATTTACATCGACCCCTATTCGCCTCACTCTAAACTAGAAAAAGCCGACCTTATTTTGATTTCTCATGCAGATTACGATCATTTTAACGAGCAGAGCATAAGAAAATTAGAAAACAAAAATACTAAAATATTCTCGACAAGAGAAGTTTCATCAAAAATATTAGGCTGCAAAACAGTTAAATCTGGAGAAAAAGAATCATTCGATGCCATTCACATAGAATTCGTCAAAGCATTAAATCCAGAACATGAAGAAATTATTGGTTTTATCATCTGTATTGAAGGCAAAAGAATTTATTTTACTTCAGACACAAAATATTTGCTGGAGTTAGAAAATATTCACGCAGACATTGTCTTAATTTCAATCGGCGGTTCTACGACAATGAATTGCAAAACCGCTGCAGAGTTAGTAAATAAAATTCAGCCGATGTACTCGATTCCTTGTCATTTCGGAAGTATCGAAGGAACTCTTGACGATGCTTTGCGATTTAAAGCTCTGGTAGAGTCTTCAAGAAAAACTAAGGTTTTCGTGATGAGAGAAAATGAAACTATGGAGTTCTGAGAAAAATTTTTAAACAACCATACTTTTGTTCTTGAATACAATGATAGATAAAATTGTATTTTCAGATTTTTATGGAACTTTAAGTAAAGGAAGAATTTCTGCAGAGTTTTTAGACTTTCTTTTTGAAAGAAAATTGTATCCTGAAGATTTTTATATTGTTCAAAAGAATATAGTTGAGCATTATAACAAAAAAAACATTTCTTACACAGATTACATGCTTATTTGGGGTGAATTGTGGGCGAAAGGTCTTAAAAACAAACGTGTTGAAGAAATAAATCAAGCTGCAAAGGAATTTTATCCCTCATTCAGAGATAGTATTTATCCATTTGCTTTTGAAGCAATGAAGATTTTTAGAGAAAAAGGATATACTTCTGTTTTAGTTTCTGCAGGAGCAAAAGAAGTGGTTAAATTAGCTGCAAAGGATTTGATGATGGATGATGTAATTGCAACAGAATGCAAAGTAAGTAAAGGAAAATATACTGGAGACTTATCGACCGCTCTTCATTTGCCTGAAGGAAAAGAAAAAGCAATAACTGAATATGTTTACAAGAAAAAAATAAATTTATCAAACGCTTTCGCTCTAGGAGATTCTGAGCATGACAAATGCATGTTAGAAATAGTGCCGAAACAGGCAGTTATCAACCCAACTAATTATTTTGCGTCTTATGCAAAAAGAAGATTTTGGAAAGTAGTAACTGCAGAAAATATATTGGAATATTTGAGAAGTCTGGAATAATTATTTAACATCTTCTCTGATGTTCTTCTCTTTATTAAACGTATTTGGCCAATATTTTCTTCCTGGATTTATTACTGTTCCACATGTTGTTTGAGACTCATCTCCCATCACTGTTCCAAATTTTCGCAAGCCAGTATCCACTAATGTTCCTTCGTATTCAGATTTCACATTTCTGTCGTCCACTCTTTTGTTTGCGGTTACTGTTTGTGCAGCTATATTGCAATTCTGTCCAATTATTGAATCCAGAATTTCGCAGGTGTGATGCGCTTTAACGTAATCAAACAATATTGAGTTTTTTATTTCTGCTCTTCCAACGTGGCAGTTATTTCCCAGACAAACATTTCCTCTTAAATAAGCATGCGGTCCAATTACGCAGTTTTCTCCAGCGAATAAATTTCCTTCAATGACTGTTCCAGATTTAATTCTGGTATTTTTGCCTAGAATTATTTTAGGGCCTGGCTCAACATGAGTTCCACCGTCGATTAATGGATGATAAATTTCAGGCCTCATTCCATCTATTTTAGAAAACAAAAGATTCATTCCAGATAGCAAATCCCACGGATACGCTAAAGGATGCCAATAATCTTTTGCAATCACACAATTCATTTTTTCTTTTTGCACATATTCTTTTACAGCATCACTTAAATCAATTTCTCCTTTTTTGTTTGGAGTGATTTTTTTAGCTTCTTCAATAATTCTCTTATTAAATATAAAAAACATTGTGCTTACAATACAAGAAACTGGATTTTTTGGTTTTTCTTCGATATTTTTCACTAAGTCATTTTCTGTTTCTAAAACTCCAAATCTTTCTGGATTTTGAACTTTTTTTGCCAATACTGCGCTTTCGTACTTTAAACATTCAGCAATATCTTTTCCAGAGTACAAATCATCTGCAGAAATTAGACAAAACCTGTCTTGCAGATGTTTTTCTGCGCATAGCAATGCTCCTCCAGTTCCATTTAATTGAGTTTGTTCAACATAATGTATGTTCATTCCCAGATATTTGTTTCCCAAATAATTTTTTATTTTATCGCCGAGATAACCAACAACAATTACTAGTTCATCTACGCTCCCTTGAAGAGAAGAAATAGTGTGTTCTATTATTGCTTTATTTAACAATGGAATCAAAGGTTTAGGTCGAGTTGCAGTTAAAGGAAGCATTCTTTCTCCTTTTCCTCCTGCCAATATTACTGCTTGCATAACTTCTTCTTCAGCTCTTCAGTTTATAACTTTTATGCAATTAGATTTATAAACCTCTCAAGCATAATCATATTAGCACATGACAGAAAATGATTTAGAGGTGTTCGACATTTCTCCAGAATCCGCATCTGAGTTTGGAAATAGAGTGTGTGAAATTCTTATTCAAAAAAAACTTATAGATAAAAAGTCTGAGTGCAATATTACTAAGTTTAAAGACACAGAAACAGACATAACAATTCCCAAAAGTGTGCGTGGAAAAGATATTTATGTATTTCAGTCTTACACTGCTCCTCTAGGAGAACGTCTTCATGAATTATATTATTTTTTAGATGTTGTCTCCAGCGCAGGAGCAAAAAGAGTTAATGTTGTACTTCCTTTTTTGTTTGGTTCTAGAGGGGAAAGAAGAACTAGAGCGAGGCAGCCTGTTCCTTCCATAGTTATCGCAAAAAATTTGCAGTCGAATGGTGCAAACAATGTTATAACTGTTGATGTCCACACCAAATCTGTTTGTTCAATATATAATGCATGCAAGCTTTGTTTTGAAAATCTTGATGTTGAATATGTTATTGGAAATTTTTTAATCAACAATATTTCTCAATCAGATTTAAAGAATGTTGTTTTAGCCTCTCCCGATTCAGGAGGAGTTAAGCGAGTGGAAGATATACAGAGAATTATCGATGCAAGAACTCAAATTCTTTTTCCAATTGCTCATGCTCAAAAATATCGTCCTGAACCTAACGCTGCAGAAGTAAAAAGCATTGTTGGAGAAGTCAACGGTAAAATTCTTTATTTGATGGATGACATTGCAGATACTTTAAACACGATAGTTGCTTCAGTTGAAGCTTTTGAAAAAAAAGGAGTGAAAGAGATAAACATCATTTGCACTCATCCTGTTTTTAGTAAAGGTTTTGAAAAGAATATCGGGATTTTATTTGAGAAAGAAATTGTTAAAAAAATATTTTTCGGAAACACCATTCCTTTAAAGTCTGAGTTAGATTTAACCCATCCAAAAATCTCATTCTTCGCTCTGGAACCTTTTGTTGCTGAAGCAATAGAACGACATCACAAAAATCAATCGATGAGCAGTCTGCATGACTACGATACAATTGTAGATGCGTATGAGAATTCTAAAGTAAAATACCCCTACAAAACTGTGAAGATTAGAGAGGAGAAGTAGACTGTAGATAAAAAACTCCTCTGTTTTGCAGAAGAGGATTATTATGCCTGCTAGATTAATGAAAAAATGGAGGGGATTTGAATTAACGAAAGAAAGTTATATAAATTGAAGAAAGATAAATTACGGCATGAAAGGAACTTTGATTAATGTTGGGGCAGTTATTTTAGGCAGTTTGGTCGGTCTTCTAATAAACAGAAAACTTCCTGATAAACTTACAACCATAGCTTTTCAAGGAATTGGCTTGTTTACACTATTTCTTGGAATAATTATGGCTATGAAGACAAGTAATTTTCTAATAATGATTTTCAGCATAGTTATAGGTTCAATAATTGGAGAATTGATAGATATTGATAAATTTATTAATAGATTTAGTGAATGGATAAAAAATAAAATTCATTCTAAGAACGCTAAATTTACTGATGGTTTTATTACTTCCTTCTTATTATTTTGTATGGGTTCGATAACTATTCTAGGATCAATTGAAGAAGGTTTAGGTAATCCACCAAATCTTTTACTTGCAAAATCTTTACTTGACTGATTTTCTTCAATTGCATTATCCGCTTCACTGGGATTAGGAGTTATTTTTTCAGCAATTCCTCTTTTAATTTATCAAGGAGGACTAACAATATTTGCCAGTTATCTTCAAGAATTTTTTACAGAAATAATGATAAAAGAACTAAGTGCTGTTGGAGGATTGCTTTTAATAGGATTGGGACTTAATATACTGGAAATTAAAAAGCTAAAAATTATTAATATGCTGCCAAGTTTAGTGATTGTAGTCATACTTTCATACTTTTTTCTATGAATAATCAAAACAAATAAACCGTCAATTTTCTTTCCAAATAATTGTTGCTTGTTAGAAAATATATGAGTTCAAATAATTTCCTTCTGAAACGCGCGGAGAATTTTTTATCTATCGACTACTTATGATGCTTCAAGTTTAACTGCTCATCAGGGCATGCGTGGCTTGCATATATTACTTAAATAATAAAATATTCAATAAGCTCCATTTATGGTATTTCAATACCAGAACATTTATAAATAAACTGGTATTACAATACCAATTATGGTTGATTTAAACTTGCTTAACAAATGGTGGAAAGGAAAAGAATACATTGAACAAGATAAGCATATTTTGGATTTTAAAGAAAAGAAGTATCAATGGATTCCTGAGATTTTGAAAGAACTAGATTTAAAGCCAGATAATATATTTAATTTGCTTGGACCTAGGCAAGTTGGTAAAACAACTTTGATTAAACTATTTATAAAAGAACTTTTGAAAAAAGTTGACGAAAAATCTATTTTTTTCTGGAATTGCGATGAATTAGTGGATTTCAGAGAATTGTCCTTACTTTTAAAAGAATACTTGGCTTTTGCAAAATCTTATGGAATAAAATCTAAATTTATTTTTCTTGATGAAATTTCTAGAGTTAGAGATTGGCAGAGAGCAATAAAATTTCTCGCAGATGCTGGAGAATTAAAGGATTGTTGTATTTTTCTTACTGGCTCACATACACTTGATTTGAAATATGGAATAGACAGACTTCCGGGCAGGACTGGAAGATTTGGCAAAGAAATCATTTTGCTTCCTCTCCGCTTTTCAGAGTTTGTTAGCCTTGCTGCCCCTGAAATCTCTAGCAAACTGAAGAAGATAAAAAATTTTAGTTCAGCAGAGATACATAAATCTATTGCTAGTGCGAAATTGTATGATTCTGAGCTGAAAATGATGTTTGAAAAATATTTAATAACTGGAGGATTTCCTTTAGCGATAAATGAATTTTTGACTAACAAAAAAATTCCAGATTTTGTGATTGAAATTTATTATAAATGGGTTGTTGGAGACGTTGTTAAATGGGGTAAGCAGGAAAACATTCTAATTCAACTGTTTAAGTCTTTGCTTTTGAAGCAATCTACTGCAATCAGCTGGGATTCGCTGGCTAAAGAAGCAGAAATCAAAAGCCACAAAACAGTTTCATCTTATGTTGATGTACTCGAAAATATGTTTGTTGTTAAAGTTTTGAATTTTCTCGAGTTGGATACGAAAAATTTAAATTACGCCAAAAATAAAAAGATATATTTTTCTGATCCTTTGATATATCACATTTTCAATAACAAAATTTATTTTAAGGAGTTTGAAATTAATCCTGCGCTAATAGAAGCAACAGTTGTTTCTCATCTCAGCAGATTTGGAGAAACATCCTACTGGAAGAATGGAAGAGAAGTTGATGTATTGTTAAGAATTAATGAAGATATTTTTCCTTTTGAAGTTAAATACCAAAATAAAATATCCAGACAAGACTACTCAGGACTGCATCACTTTCAGAAAGGAATCTTAATTACAAAAAACTTCTTAGACATCGGAGAAAAATATGCTGCAATTCCTGTGCATTTATTTTTGAGTGTGATTTGAATTGTATTCTAAAACACCATAGACTACAGACCACCAACTACCTATGATGCTTCAAATTCAACTGTTCATCTGGACAAGCATGTCTTGCTGATATCATTGATGCGATAAACATCATCAAGAATAAAGCTGCAAATGCAATTCCCCATTGAAGAGACCATTGCCATATGAACAGTACAGATACTAGAAATCCAATTATGCTTGATAACACGAATTTGTTGTTTAATGGAGCGTATTTCTTATTCATGATTCACCTCTTTAATGCTGAATAGCATTATTCTTTCACTCTTTAAATATCTTTTCTATCGCTTGAAGTGCAACCTTTCTTTTTCTTGGAAATGAAGCTATTGACATTCTAATATGGACGCAATTGCCAGAGTCAGTTATGAAAAATCTATCATTCTCTACCAATTCTGTTTTATCTAATCGTATGAAAAAGAATTGTTCTTCATCTAAGCGGGATTCTTTCTGCGACAATAAAAGCATCTTCTGCTCTTTTGTTAATTTAGAATTCAAAAATTTCAAGAAATCATTTGTGTGTTTTTCTTTAACTAACTCTATGGTAAATATCTTTATTATTTTTTCATTAAAGCTTTGCACGTTCTCTTCTTTGAGTTCGATTTTTTCTTCTTCTAAGTTAAAAGGAATAAAATTAATTATTTTCTGCTTTATCTTTTCAACCAGTTCTTCATCTACTTTAACGTAAACGCTTATTTTTATGTTGTTGACGTATCTCATCGAAATTCATTTTTGCCAGATAGGTTTATATATTTATTGAGTATACTATATCTTAAATTAGCTGAGTGAGTTTGTGAACTCAATAATTTAATTAAAGAGGTGAATGGATGAGATTATTAGTTATTTTATCAGTATTAATCCTAGTTTTATCTTCATTTAATGTTCTTGCAAGTCATGAGTCTTTGCCTAATCAGCCTTGGACTAATCAAGATTGGGA
>CAYHXI010000055.1:0-8956 GCA_964360565.1 uncultured Methanosarcinales archaeon
AAATTCATATCCTATTCTTAAAAAGACAGTATTTCCTATTTCCTTTATGAATTTAAACAATTTGTCTAAATCTTTATCATAATCTCCTAGTGAAATCTCATTTGTTTGGTCTCTGCCATTGATTCTTAGATTTAAACCAATCTGTAAAGCAATATGGGGATATTTTTTAATTTCTAGTTTTATCTCACCCATCCATTTATCTAAATCTTGGAATTTAATATAGGTCATATAAATACTGGGTTTAAAATCTTTAACAGCATCCCAATATTTTTTAAACTGTTCTGGACTTTGTCCTGCTCCATGCAGTATCTTTCCTGCAGGAGGCTCGAATTTTTGATTGAAGTTCATTTGTACCTCATTAATTTTGCAAATACATTTTTTCCCCAAGTTAGGCTTTGATTTCTTCCATCCCATGATATGTTGTCAAATATAAATTCTTGGTTATCTTGTTCACATAATTCTTCAAGAGCTTTTTTTAACTTTTGAATAGAAATTAATTTGCCTGTTGTTCTTTCAATATATGCTCGAGGAAAATATAGTTCTGAATGTGAAAGAACTTCTTCAATCTTTTTCGCCAGACATTCAGGATTAGGTTCAAAAAATCCTCCTGTTTCATCATTAATGTGCTTCTTAGTAGGATGGCTTGTATCTATTGGAACAATAACTGGAACTCCTGCAGACAAACATTCCATTTTGAATCTATTTATGCCTTCTACTGCTGTGGTAAGAATTCCAATTCGGGCTTGATTTATATACTCATTAATAATTGTCTTATCACTCGGGAAATAATTATTATCAACCGCATAATTATTTGGCATATCTATATTGGCGCCTAATTCTTTAGCCAAAAGTACGTTCTTATTTCTTATTTCTAATTCTACAGGCGTTCCTCCATCAACAAAATGCCCTAGTTTTAGAAATTTTCTTGAATGCAATAATCCTGCTGCTCTAGTAAATAATTCAGGTCTTTTAAAATTTGACCAATGAGATATTTGTATTCCATCATAGTCTTTGTTTATATTAAGAGGTTTAAATTCATCAATATCCACAAAATCTGCAGGGCCGATATCCAAACATATTGCTTCTGGAAAACAGGAAATAGTTTCATCCCATAAAGATAAATCTTCTACTAGTTTAATGTGAGCGTGTTTCGATTCATTTAATCCTCGCCATCCTCTTCTTTCAACAATGTAGAACCTATTTTTAATCCAAGGAAGTTCTTCAACAACATTATCGACTTGGGATAATATTATGGCTCCTTTTCTTGTTTCCTCTGGTTCTTTAAGAACATACAAACTAAAATATCCTTCAGGTATTTTGTTCATAATTCTATTCCCCCATTCAACAAATCTTTGAAGCTGGAAAAACTAACTTCAAGAAATCGAGTTTCTGTATAATTCTCTTGATTTAAAGTTATGCGAGATGCACGTAATTCTTTCAAGTCAGTATCGCTTTTTTTAGTCAACCCTGACATTGCTAAATTATGTATTCCTTCTTCCATAGTTAATTCTCTGATGCCTATTTTTTTGCTAGGGGAGTATTTAGGAAAAAGAACCATATCTATTGATGTCTTTTCTTTTGAAGTGGTTTCTAGAAATTCACAGAACGACTTTCTTGAGAAATCTAATCCTGCATCAACATGGTAACTTTGACTATTTATTATTCTTTCAATGGCATCAGAATCAAGATGTTGTGTTGCTCTCGTTAACTTAATATCATCCAAAACACTGGCTAATTTAGATTCTGAAATGGTGGAGAACCTTATTCTGGGAGTTCTAGGAACATACAAACCCAGAGTTCTGTCAGATGATGAATCTAAAATTACATTCTCGTCACTAACAAATACTGCTCCTTTTTCTTGTAGCAGATAAACCATTAATGTTGTTTTTCCTTCTCTTGAAAATCCAGGAATGAGAACTCCTTTGTCATCTATTTCAACAAGCGAAGCATGTATTAATGGTCTACTCGAGATTATTTTATTATTAAGATGATTTCTTATGCAAATTAATCCTGCAGTTTCATCTGAAGCAACATTAGTGTCAACAATATATTCATTAACGATTTCTTGATGGATTGTTCTTACGAGTGTATTATATCTAGTGTAACTGATTGAAGTTCTTCCGTTTTCTTCTTTTTTATCGATAGTAAGATAATCGAATTTTTTGTCTTTAACAATATCAACAGTTGGATTAGTTTGGTTTATTATGATTGAACAATCTACTTTTGAATTTTTTTCAATTTCTGATTCTAAATTTTCGGAGAGTCTTTCAAGTAATGCAGGATTGCTTTTGATTTCTATTTTTGTTAATTCATTATAATTAAATACTTTTTTTGACATCTTCTCCTCCTTTATTTGTTAGAGAATAATTGTTTACAATCTTGCTATTAGCACAATCTACGCAAATATCTAGAAAGTTTCCTTTTTTTATTTGATTTCGGTGTTTTGAAGCAACAAAATTATTCCAAACGCCATAGACTCCTTCATCTTGAACATTGCCAAAATAGTGCTCTCCTTTGTAATCCCAGCAACAAGGATTAACTGAGCCATCCCAATTAATAACCATCCATTCTTGACAAGGATATATACCATTTGCCGGAATTTTAGGAGCATCATCTAATCCTTTTTTGTATCTTGAAAAAGGAGTTCCTAATGGAACAAATTTCTCAAAAGTTTCTTGTTTTCTATCCATGACATTAAATGATTTAACAACAAGCATATCGAACCCGTAGTTTTTTGCGAAATCTTCTGCTTCAGGAATATCATTTAAATTTTCTTTATTGGCTACAATTTGCATTATAAATCTCGTTTTAGACTCTCTCATTATTGGAGAAATCTTTCTTATTCCTGTGAGTACTTTTTCCAGGTCTCCATTAATTTGATGCTTTGCATAAATTTCTTGGGTGAGCCCATTAATTGAAATTATTAATTCATCAAGCTGGCCTAGCGATTCTAAATCTGCAATATCTTCAAGTTTCCAGCCAGTTGTACTCATAACTTTTTTTGTTTGAAATTTTCCTGCATATCTTATTAGTTCACTTATGTTTGGATGAAATAATGGCTCTCCATAGCCCCATAATAGAATTCTATCTAATTTATTTCCAGTCTCATCTAATATTGCTTTGAAGAGTTCTGGTTTCATTGTACCCTTACCTCGGAGTAATTCCTGAGTAGGACAACCTGCACATGCATAATTACATTTACTTGTTAATTCAAGATTTAATCTTTTCAATTCATCAATCATTTTTCGCCTCTCAAATAAACAGATTTATCTAATCTAATTGCAGACTCAACCCCTTCGCTTTTTCTTTGAGTGATGATCTTCTCATTACGCACCCACATTTCTGGAGAAAAATATCCTTTTGGGTGGTCTAAATGAATCACTTCTAATTCATCTGGGAAAAACTCTATTCCATATTTTTCAGCGAATTTCCACTGCAAATCTGAGTCTTCGCAACCCCAATTTACAAAATCTTCACAATAGCCTCCAACAGAAACAAATTGCTCTCTTCTAAACATATTTCCTCCACAATGTCTATTTTCATTCCAGAAAATAGGTTCTTTACCTTTATTTTCTCCAGTGATAAATTTTTGAAAGTCTTCTTCAAATGCAGTAAATGTTTTTTTGTAACTGCTATCTTTTTCAAATACTCTAACTTTTCTTGGCAAACCATCAACTGTGACAATATATGTCTGTTCAAAATTTAGTTTAGATATTGCTTCTACTATTCCATATTGTTCAATCCAATTATTAAATACTGTGAAATTATCGATTGGCAATCTTCTCATTTTTGGCCTAAATATTGTTTTTCCTTGATTCGCTTCTAGAAATTCTTTTGCTCTAGATAAATAAGTTATGTCTGGAAGAATAATATCTGCATCATTTGTATAGATAAATTCTCCTGTTGAATTTTTAATTCCAATATTTCTAATATTTCCTGGGTTGAAATCGCTTAATTCGGATTTTGGTTTATGATATTTGAAAATGTGATTAACTCCTTGAATATTTGGAAAAAGTTTCTCTTCTCCTTGTTCAGAAATAATCACTTCAAGATTTACTCTTTGAGATAAAATTGATTTTACTGATACTATTGCTCTGTCTATAGAAAACTGTCCGTATAATGGAACGATAACACTTATTGTTTTATTTCTTGAAGAGTTAAGCATAACTCCTGTGAATGAGGATAATTTATAAATGTTTTGAATAATATATTATTTAATAGTGATGAATTTACGTTATTTTAGGTATTTAGGTTTTTTCATTTTGTTCTGTAATTGAGCGTGCAAAATTTTATAAACACGCAAGATATAAAATTGTTATGATTATAATAGTGCGTCACGGAGAAACTTATGCAAATGTTAAGGAAGGTGAGCAACCTTCTTTAACTGAAAATGGCAGAGAGCAATCTAAAAAATTGAGAGATAAATTAGCTAATTTACCTATTAAAAACATCATATCTAGTGATCTTGATAGAGCTTTAGATACTGCTAAAATAATCAATGAAAAGCATAGTTTAAACATAAACATAGACGCTAAGTATAGAGAAATTTATCGTTTAATTGTAGGAGGTCCGAAAAATAAATCAAGACCTTTTAGAAAAAAAGAAGACACTAAAAGAGCTGAACGAGTATTAGGGTCTCTTGCTTCTCTCACAGATAATACTTTGATAGTGACTCACGGCAATTTAATCAGGTACTTTATTGCTAAAAAATTAAATCTACCTCCTAAAAAAATGTGGAATCTTTATTTATCTCCTTGCTGTATTCTTGTTTTAAGTAAAGAAAATGTTAAGTTGTTTCAATCAGAGGATTTGTCTGAATTTAATTAATTTTTTTAGAACAAATTCTTACTTCTCAATCTTCTCAGTAACAATCTTCGCGTGAGAAGGAAGTTTGTGGCTTGCTCGTCTTAAACATTTTTGAGCTAGCTCGATATTTTCTTTGTTGACAAAAATAGTGAACAATGGTTGTCCAACTTTTACTTGAGCGGCAATTCCAACAGTTTTTCCAAATGAGTGCGCCATTCCTGTGCTTAACCTGTCTGCTCCTGCTCCTGAAGCTAATGGATTTTCTCTAAGAACGTGATGTGGATAAATTCTTACTTGAGCAAAAAAATTGTTTTTTCCTAAAGTCTTTTCTAAAGGTTTAAGCAATGATTGTCTTGCAGACTCTATTGCATTGTCTCTTATTTGAATTCGTGCAGTTGCAATCAAGTGAAGGCAGTAATCATATTTTTTGCCAAACTCTCCCATATCAAATCTTACTACTTTGCATACTGGACGTGCTCTAACATAGCTTAATTTTTTGTACTTGCTCCATCTAGTGTATGCCTTATCCACTCCTCTATAACAAATGAATTTTCGTAATCGTGCCATGAGATTGAGTTAATTTGAGTTATTTAAAAAGATTACTGTTTTTACTTCGGTTCAACCTGCTTTTCTTCTCCATCTAGCAAATTCAATAATGGATTGTCTATTCCAATTATTAATTTAGCGCCTTCTAGAGATTTTTTATAAAGCTCAAGCGTTCTTAAGAATTTGTAAAATTCAGGGTCTTCACTAAACGCTTTTGCATAAATTGTTAAAGCTTTCGCATCAGCTTCTCCTTCAGCATTTCTTGCAGTTTGATATGCTACAGATCTTAATTTTTTAATTTCTCTGACTTTTGTTCCCATGATTCTTTCATATTCTCCATTACCTTCTGAGAGATATTTTTCTGCAATTCTTTTTCTTTCTGCAATCATTCTTTCTTCAACTGTTTTTTTAACGCTGTCGACGTAAATAGTTCCTTTGATTAAAACTCCTTCTGGATGAATGCCTATTCCATATTGTTTGCACGCTTCAACAGATAAAGTAGTTATTTCTTTTACAATCTGTTCTCTTCCTTCAACTATTGTACCTACATTGATTGTTTCTTTCAATTCTTCTTCTGTTATTTGCATTTGTCTGTTGTCAGTTCTGACCAATTCAATCAAATCTCTTTTTGTTATTGAATTTCTTGCAGTGGAATCAATTATGTCGTCAAGTCTTGCTTGTGCTAGTTCTTCAGTTCCTACAGTTTCTAAAAATTTTAATGGGTCTGCAATATACCATCTTGCTGTTAAATCCACCCAAATATATTTTTTATCTTTTGTAGGAATTTCTTCAGGAAACCCATTCCATCTTAACATCCTTCTTTCATATTTTTTAACAGATTGGAAAAATGGAACTTTAAAGTTGAGTCCAGAGCCTTCTTCAACAGCCACTCCTTTATTCTGATACATTGTTTTGAATTCATTTAATTCTTTTTTTTGCTCTTCAGCTTTTTCTGCATCCTCTTCTTTCACAGGATTGACTATTACTTTAACAGGTCTTCCTAACTGAGTTACTACTGCTTGCTGTGTTTGGTCGACTATAAAATATGAATTTAGAGCAGTTATTAAACTAAAAGTAGCCAAAGCTGTTTTAATCAATGGTTTTTTCAAACTTCTTGGTTTCCAGTCTCTCATTTTTGACTCCCTTGAACATTAGTGTTATCGAGATTGAACATTCTATAAAAACCTGAACTTAGCCCTTTGTCATCAACAATTATTTTATCTTTTATTTTTGGAAGTAATTCGCTCATAGTTTCTAAATAAAGTCTTTGTCTTGTAATTTCAGGTGCTTTTTTGTATTCTTCAAGTATTTTCAAGAATTTTTCTGCATTTCCATTTGCCTCATTGACTCTTTCTAGCGCATAACCTTCTGCTTCTTCAATTTCTCTCTGAGCTTCTCCTTTTGCACGAGGAACTTCTTGGTTATATTGCTGCATAGCATTATTAATTTTTTCTTCCTTTTGCTGCATAGATTTGTTTACTTCATTAAATGCTTCCCTGACTCTTTTTGGAGGGTTTGAAGACTGTAATTTAACTGCTCCAACACGTACTCCTGAATTATATTGGTCAAGCAGAATTTGCAAACCTTCTTTAGCTCCAATTTCATTTTCAATTCTTCCAATTGTAATTGCTTCGTCAATACTTCCATTTCCTATCAATTGTCTCATTACTGCTTGACTGGCATCTCCTATAGTATTTCTTGGCTCTTTTACGTTAAATAAATATGCAACAGGATCTTTTATATCATATTGTACAATCCATTCAACGTCTGCCATGTTTAAGTCTCCAGTTAGCATTAAGTATTCTGATTTTAATATTTCAGAAATTTGATTCAATAATCCACTGCGGTTTTCTTCTAGTTTTAAACCTAGTTTTTTTACAATGACTGATAATTCCTCATCGCTTGCACTTTCTATATTTTCATTATTCAAGTATTGAGTGTCAATTCCAGCTCTTAAAGTTCTAAAACCAAATTCTTCCTTTTGCACTGTTTTAACAGGAACTTTTGTAACTTTTTCTATTCCAAAAGGAATTTTGAAATTTAAACCAGGTTCTGATGTTCTATTGTATGCTCCTAATCTTTGAACAACTCCTAGTGATTCTGGCTGAATCAAATAACAAGAAGTCCACAAGCCAACAACTCCTACAAATCCTGCAATTATTTTTTGGCTGGTTTTTTTAATCTCTCTCCATTTACTGATATTCACATTAGCATCATTTTCGTCATTGGACATGTTTTCGATTATTTCTTCAACTACCATTTTGATTCATAGTTTGCAGAAGATAGTTTCTTTTTAAATCTTGTGATTTTTATGCACATCTTTCCTCTCCAAATCTCTGCCGGCGATAAATCTTAGAAATCTTTGAACGCTTCTTAGTGCTCTAACAAATGGCTTCATTTCTTTGAAAAGCTCGGTTTCTTTCATTAATCTTGCTTCTTTTACTAACTCGGTTTCTCTTAATAATAAAAATTCATGCAAGAACTTTTGTCCTTCTCCAACTTCTTCTCCTAATCTGATTAATGAAGTCATTGAAATCCATGCTCGAGTCATTAAATAGAATGGAAATATTGCGAGCATGTCTATCCAGTAGAGTTTTACGAATTTTTTCCAGTGCCTTACTGTGAACCATTTGAAGATTAAATCTATTAAGAAAAACAACACTATGATTCCATCTATTATTCCAATCCACGGCTCATAATTTTCGAGATGCACTAAAATCCACAATGGATTCTCTAAAATTAAAATGATTGTTATCGCTAAAAGTGCAAAAGGGATTGATTTGTCTATGAATCTTTCTAACTTTCCTAAAAATCCTTTGAACTGCTTGATTGGCCTCTTTTTTGACATGAAGAACATAAATTCTTTTGCATTTAAATTACTTTCTGGATTTAGAGTAGTGTCGCTTGAACATCCCTCCAATATTTGACTGCATGAGAATATCCTACAACCAACAAACCTTTTCTCTTCAGCTCTAAAATAGTGCATCCTTCTCTTTTTTCTATCTCTTGAAGCATGTATTCTTCTCTTTCACTAGTCATTATCTCTTCTGCTCTTCCTGTTGCGTTGTGATTATTAAAATCCATCAAATGTGCAATTTTTTCAGTGAGAGACATAGAACATAATTTTGTTAACATGATGTAAATGGGTTGATCTACTAAATAGCTGTCTTTGTTTTTATTTCTGCATAATTCCTCGCAAAAAGTAAATTCATTTTGAGTTGGGTCTCTTCCGTCTTTTTTAGAATCTTCTGTTATTCCAGTTCTAATAATTTTGTTGATGGCTCTTAAATAAATCCAATTCAAATGACTTACGTGAAGAGAATTATCTGGGATTGAATATCCTCTTCTAAGAATGGAGTGTTGCAAATTAATTTTTCCTGAATTTTTAGATCTTGCATAATCCCACTCTAAAGCCACAAAATCACTTTCGTCAACTAAATGCTCTAGATTTATTTTATCTTTATCATTTAAAGCGTGAAACGTTCCAACAACTTTTAAGTTCGGAGCGTAGTTGAAGATGAGTAACTCTTTACTGTTTTTTGTCATTTGTATAAGCTGTGATTTCCACTGGTCTTTGACCAGTAGGGGATAAGTTTTAATTCTT
>CAYHXI010000056.1:0-8717 GCA_964360565.1 uncultured Methanosarcinales archaeon
ATGTATTATTAGTATAGTGAACTCTTGCAGATATAAAAAACTTGCGTTACCCCCCCCCGAAGTGAAAAAGAAAAATAGAAAAATTCATAAATAATAAAGAATACATCTCACATCATGCCCAACAAGTCACAAAAAAAAGAAAGACAATTGCAAGAACTTCTTTTGGATGAAAAAGACACTATTTTAGTAAAAGATGCTTTAGCGAAGACGAAAGAAAAGTGGCTAAAGTAAAGTTTTTTAAATTCTATTGAGTGAAGTATAATACATGGCACTAAAACTGTATAATACATTAAAACGAAAGATGCAAGTGTTTAAACCCTCTGAAGATATTGTTAAAATATACACTTGCGGACCTACAGTTTATAATTATCCTCACTTAGGAAATTATAGAGCATATTTGGCAGCAGACATTCTGAAGAAATATCTTAAGTACAAAGGATACAAAGTAAAGCATGTCACAAACATAACTGATGTTGACGACAAAACAATAAGAGACTCGCAAAAAGAAGGAGTAAGTCTTAAAGAGTTTACTGACAAATATACGAAGGCTTTCTTCGAAGATTTAGACACATTAAGAATAGAAAAAGCAGATGTTTATCCTAGAGCAACAGAAACTATTCCAGAGATGATTAAAATAACAAAAAAATTGATGCAAAAAAAATTAGCATATAAAGGAGAGGATGGTTCAATCTATTACAAAGTTTCAAAATTCAAAAAGTACGGAAAGCTAGCAAATATAGATATTACTAAACTCCAAAGCGGAGCATCAGGAAGAGTAAAAGCAGACGAATACACAAAAGAAAACGTGCAAGACTTTGCGCTGTGGAAAGCATGGGATTCTGGAGATGGGGATGTCTTTTGGGAAACTGAGCTGGGAAAAGGAAGACCGGGATGGCATATCGAATGCTCAGCAATGTCGATGAAATTTTTAGGAGAACAATTTGATATACACACCGGAGGAGTGGACTTAATATTTCCACATCACCAAAACGAAATCGCACAATCTGAAGGAATCACAAAAAAACAATTCGTAAAATACTGGGTGCACAACGAATGGCTTTTAGTGAATGGGGAAAAAATGTCCAAAAGCAAAGGAAATTTTTACACTTTAAGAGATATTTTATCGAAAGGGTATAATTCTCTTGCAGTAAGATACTCCCTAATATCAACGCACTATAGACAACAACTCAACTTCACTCTAGAAGGATTAGATGCTTCAAAAAATTCTTTACAAAGACTCCAAGATTTCTTGAGAACATTAAAAGATGCTCACGCAGAAAAAGACAACACTAAAACAGATAAGCTAATTGAAAGAGCAAGAAAAAAATTCGAAAAATCAATGGATAATGACCTCGATATTTCTCCAGCACTGGCAGCAGTGTTTGATTTAGTGAGAGAGGTAAATACTCTTCTGAGCAAAAATAAATTAAGTGCAAACGATGCTAATAAAGTAAAAGAATTCATGATTTCTATAGACCAAGTATTAGGAGTGCTTGAAACTGAAGAAGAAGAACTTCCTGAAGAACTTCAAAAACTCATTGACGAAAGAGAAAACGCAAGACAAATTAAAAACTGGGCAAGGTCGGATGAAATAAGAGATGAACTGAAACAGAAAGGAATAATTCTAGAAGATACACTGCATGGGATAAGATGGAAGCGAGAGTGAATATGTCAAATCAACAATTCTTTGTAGAGAGATACAAACAACTCGGACAAGAATGGAAAGATGTTGAGGATAAAATTGCACTGAGAGTTAATACTTTAAAGATTTCTCAAGAAGATTTGCTGAAAAGACTTGAGCTCATCGGAGCGAATGTTCAAAAAATTCCATTTGCGAAAGAAGGATACTGGGTTAAAAAAAGCAAGTTTTCTTTAGGTGCAATAACTGAATTTTTACTAGGATATTATTATTTACAGGAAGCAGCATCACAAATACCAGTTCAAATTCTTGCGCCAAAAGAAGGAGAGGTTGTTTTAGACTGCTGCGCAGCTCCAGGAGGAAAAACAACTCAGATTGCACAATACATGAATAATGGTGGACAAATAATTGCTTTAGAATCTAAAAATCATAGGATGCAGTCTTTGAAAAGTTCTTTGGAAAGAATTGGAGTTGAAAATTGTGTTGCTTACTTAATGGATGCAAAGAAAATGAGTTCGCTGAGAATTCAGTTTGATAAAATACTTTTAGACGCGCCTTGCTCAGGAAATTATGTTACAGACAGAAGATGGTTTGAAAAAAGAAATATTAAAGGAATGCAAGAAAATGCTAAAGTACAAAGAGAGCTGCTTAAAGAAGCAGTAAAAAGCTTGAAAATTGGAGGAGTGCTGGTTTACTCTACCTGCAGTTTAGAGCCGGAGGAAAACGAATTGAATATGGATTGGGCACTGAAAAATTTACCAATAGAATTGCAAAAGACAGAACTGCAAATTGGCGATGAAGGATTAACAGAAGTATTTGGACAGAAATTGAATGAAGAAATTAAGAAATGCAGAAGATTTTGGCCTTGGAAAACACGGACTGAAGGATTTTTCATTGCAAAGATGGTGAAAAAATGATTAAAGAATTTGTTAAAAAATTCACAGAAGAAGAAATTATAGAATTTAATAAAATAGTTAAAATATCACAAGAATGCTATATTGTTGAAGAAACTCTTAAAGAATTAAGTAAAAAGACAGGAAGACAGCCATTATTCATCGGAAGATTTCTGGGGAAAGAAGGAAAAATATTCAAGCCGAGCTTATGGTTATTACAGGAAATGGCTGAGAAAAGCGACAAGAAAGTAGTTTTATATAAAGATTCTGAGTGGAAATATATCTGTGGCAGAGATGTGAAAGTGGTCGGTAGTCAGTGGTCAGTAGTCGGTGGTGAAGATGTTGAGAAAGATGCATTAGTCGTTAATATGTTTGGAGAATGTTTAGGGTATGGAATTCTAAAGAACAATATAGTAAAGAATGTATTTGATATAGGTGACTTTTTGAGAAGGGAAAAACATTAAAAAAGAAAATAAAAAAAAAATCAACTAAATCAGCACGTCCATCCTCTGCCTTTAAACAAACAAGATACTCCTTTTCTTTTCTTAAAAAATTTCTTAGCATCTCCAGTTAATTCATTGCCATCGTCAGATTCTTCTAAATCAAGCGAAGCTTCTTCTAGACTGGCATCGTAAACTCTGCCTGTTGTTTGTGCATTAGTAAATAATAAAACTAGAGCTACAATTGCTACAACTGCTACAATTCCTAATAGAACAAGCATCAAGCCTTTTTGTTCTTCAGTTAATCCTTTGGTTTTATCTGGCATACATTCACCTCTTTGTATAATATCTATTACTATTACATTATTAAAATAATAACAAATATATAAATCTTAGTATTAAATTTCCACCAAAACTTCATTTCCAAACTCTATCTTTTCTGCGGAAGTTACTGCTTTAAGGTCTAGAAGGAAAGGCTCGAGTTCTTTTTCTGTTAAATCTACAACTAATCTTTTAACGGGAGTTTTAACTGAAAGATTTTTCTCCGACTTTGCTCGTCTAACTTTTGTAACTATTTCCATAACTTTGTCTCCTGCTTTTTCTAAATCTGCATTTACTAATTTAGGATTGTGTTTAGGCCACTCAGAAATATGAATTGAGCTGACATTTTCAACATTTTTGTAATGAGACTGATAAATTTCTTCAGTTACAAAAGGAAGTATCGGCGCAAATAATTTAAGTATGGAAAGAAGACAAGTGTCTAAAGTGTAAAGGGCAGAATCTTTTGCCGGCTGGCCTCTTTTTTCTGGAGCATAAATTCTTTCTTTGATTACTTCAAGATAATTATCGCAGAAGATTTTCCAGAAGAACAAGTCAGTCTCCTGCTTTGCTTTGGAGTACTCGTAATTTTCAAAAGACTCAGTTGAGTTCTTTATTACAGTGTTTAGTTTTGATAACACCCAGGCATCGAAAGCTTCAAGATTTTTTGGCTTCAAGATTTTTTGGTCTTTAATATCTTTAAAATTCATAAGAACAAATTTTGAAGCGTTCCACAGCTTAGTAACGGTTTTTTGTCCTGTAACTAAATCCTTCTCTATGTAATCCATATCATCTCCTAATTTAGAACCTGACGACCAATAACGTAATGCATCTGCACAAAATTTTTGGAGAACCGCTTGAGGCTCGATAGTGTTTCCTTTGCTCTTTGACATTTTTTCTCCACCAAGAGTTACAAAGCCAGATATCATAACATCTTTCCAAGGAACTTTTTTAGAATGGAGCAAACTTTTAACAACAGTATTGAAAAGCCAGAATGTGATAATTTCGTGGGCTTGAGGCCTTAAACTCATTGGGAATAATTTTTTGAATATTGGTTTGTCTTTGAAAAGTTCGGTTGCAAGAAGAGGAGTTAATGAAGAAGTTGCCCAAGTATCAAGAACGTCTTTCTCCGGCTCGAATTCTGAACTTCCGCAAGAGCAAGACTTTTTTGGCTGCGAGAAAAGCGGGTCAACAGGAAGGTCTGACTCTTCAGCAAGCATCGGTTTGCTGCACTTTTTGCAATACCAAACTGGAAATGGAATGCCAAAAAATCTTTGACGAGAAATGCACCAGTCCCACTGCAAACCGCGAATCCAGTTTTCATATCTGTGCCTCATAAATTCAGGATACCAATTAAGTTTTTGACCTGCTTCTAAAAGTTTTTCTTTCATGTCTAAATATTTGATAAACCATTGTTTAGTTTCAAGAATTTCAACTTCTATGCCACAACGCTCGTGAACTTTTACTGTGTGAGTAATCGATTTTTGGGTGGTTAGAAGGTTTGCTATCTTTAAGTCTTCAAGAATCATTTTTCTGGCTTCTTTAATTTTAAGCCCAGCATATTTGCCTGCCAATGCAGTCATTCTGCCGTCTTTTGCAATGGAGATCTTGAGAGGAAGATTATGGGATTTATACCACTCTATATCTGTTTGGTCTCCGAAAGTACAGCACATAACAATACCAGTTCCTTTATTTGGGTCTGCACGCTCATCAGGCATGATTACAACTTCATGATTAAATAAAGGAACTTTTGCTTTTTTGCCGAACAAAGATTTATATCTTTCATCTGTAGGATGAGCAAAAACTGCAACGCAAGAGGAGAGAAGTTCAGGCCTAGTTGTTGCAATAATTAAATCTTTTCCTTCGCATTTGAAAACTATATCGTTGAAAAATGAAGGAAGCTCCTTGTCCTGCATCTCAACTTGAGCAATTGCAGTTTGGCATTCAGTACACCAAATTGTTGGAGCTTCTTTTTGATACTCTCTGCCTGCTTTGTAAAGTTGAATAAAAGAACGCTGAGAAATCGCTTGACTGTGTTTATTAATTGTTGAATAATAAATATTCCAGTCACAGCTTATTCCGATGTTTTTCCAATCTTGAACAAAATTCGGCAAAATCTCTTTAAGAACATCATAACAAACTTTTACAAATTCATCTCTAGGCATTCTTGAGCCACGGATGCCTTTCATTTTTTCTACTAAACGTTCTGTAGGAAGACCATTGTCGTCAGTTCCAAAAGGATAGAAAACGTTGAATCCTTGCATTCGCTTAAATCTCGCAATAAAATCCTGCTGAGAGTAAGAAAAAGCATGACCGATATGCATCTTTCCAGAAACTGTAGGTGGAGGAGAGTCTATAGAATAAACTGGCTTTTTGCTGTTCTCATCAAATTTGTAAATTTGTTCTTTCTCCCAGAAAGCTAAGAGACGTTTTTCAGCTTCCAGAGGAACGTAATTTTCGTTTGTCATCAAGTGTTCAAAATAGAGAGATTTTTTAAATTTATCTTATTTATACTGAAATATGTCCCTATTACAGAAGTATTCCCCAACAAAAAGCGCAGATATACCTCAGAAAGGAGTTGAAACTCTAAGAAAATTTTTGTATGATGCTAAACGAAAGAAGAAAGCTGCGCTGATTTACGGACCAACAGGAAGCTGTAAAACATGCTCAGTTTATGCGCTTGCAAAAGAAATGAATTATGAAGTGTTAGAAATAAACGCAAGTGACTGTAGAAATAAAGAACAGTTAGAACTTACTATTGGAAACGCACTAAAGCAAAAATCGTTATTTTACTCCAGCAAAATAATCCTTGTTGATGAAGTGGATGGAATTGCAGGAAATGCAGATAGAGGAGGAGCGACGGAACTTGCAGAACTGATAAGCGAAGCAAAATTTCCAGTAATAATGACTGCAAATGACCCTTGGGATAAAAAATTTTCTTCCCTGAGAACTAAATCTTTGATGATTGAATTTGAAGCGCTGGATTATCAACAGATTGCAACTGTCTTGAAGAACATTTGTGAAAAAGAAAGAATAAAACACACTGAAGAAGTGCTAAAAACTTTAGCCAGACGAGCAGGAGGAGATTTAAGAGCAGCAATAAATGATTTGCAGAGTTTAGTTGTTAACGGTGAACTAAAAAAAGAAAACTTAGAATTTTTGGATGATAGAAACAAAACTGAAACTATAATGAATGCACTAATTAAAGTGTTAAAAGGAACTGATTTGAATGTTGCAGTTGGAGCGTTCAATGATATTGAAGAAGACTTGGATGAAGTATTCTTGTGGCTGGATGAAAACATTCCAAAAGAATACAAAAAACCAGAAGAATTAGCGAGAGCGTACGATTTATTGAGTTATGCAGATGTGTTTAGAAGAAGAATAAAAAGACAGCAGTATTGGAGATTTTTAGTATATGTGAGCAATCTATTAAGCGCAGGAGTGGCTTCTGCAAAAGAAGAAAAACCAAAAGGATTTGTACAATATCAACCAACAACAAGAATATTGAAGATATGGAAAGCAAATATGACTAATCAAAAAAGAAAAAATATTGTGAAAAAAATGGCTGATATGACTCATTGTTCGACAAAGAAAACACTGCATGCAACATTTCCTTATTTGAGAATAGCAATTCAAAAAGGAGAATATTCTGAAAAATTAAATAAAGAACTGGATTTAGAAGAGGAGGAAGTTGAATGGCTAAGGAAATGAATTTATCTGAAAAATTGCAGAGATTTAGGTTAGTTAATGCAGTAAATAACTATTTAGAAGACAGACCCAAGTACAATTTATATCATACTACAAATTTAGTGCTCCTTTACCTCAATAAAGATAGAATTGCTTCTGAAGATAAAACAAAAATGACTTATAAAGAAATATCCAAATTAGAGGAAGAAATTGAAAAGTTTGTTAGAATTGATGTAAAGAATATCACAAAAAAAACTAGAGAAGAAGTGTTTCACTGCGCTAGAAGCCATATAGAAAAAATAACTCAACTTAGAGAGGACATTTTAGAAAATTCTTTGGAAATAGACTTAGAATACTGGTGCATGATATCTGATGTAAGAGGAATGGAAACAGTATATGAATCTGAGCTTCCTAAAAAAGAAAACAATCTTGATTTTGTTTCACTTATAAAATTAGGAATACTTGCACTAGACATGTATGGAATTAATGTTAAAATGAAAATAGATGGAAAAGAGGTTGGAGATTAAAAAAAGTTTAACAAGGTATGTTTCCACAGATGGTAGGATTGGCATGATTTGTTGCATCTTGTTCCATGCACTCAGTAATACAAGCAGGCATACCAGGCATAGCTCCGGTACAAAAAGTTCTACTGACGAGACCTGAACAACAAGATTGATTTACGCTTAAATATTCCCCTTTACTTGAACAACGTAAATGAGTTTCTACAAGATATGGAGTTGCAGGCAGTAACCCTGTTGTGTATGGAGTCGGCGTAGAAAATATTTTATTGTGTTCAATGAAATTAGTCGCATCTTCAATTCTTGGAGAACATCCGACTAATAAAATCATTGTACTAGTTAAAAATAATAAAAAAAATATTTTTTTCATGTGAATTTAATTAACAATAATTGCCGACTTTAAAATCTACCAGTCCGCAAGGAGTTAAGGGGCCTTTAGCAGTATAACTCATCTGGCATGAATTTCTGCAAAATGCATCAGCATTACCTTTCCAAACAACTGCTGAAAAACAACCAACAGGACCTAACTGAGACTTAGCTGTATCTGAATAAGCGACAGCGTCATTACTGCATTTAGCATAAGCGTGATAAGAACGTGCAGGCAGTAAACCAGTGGAACCTGTAGAATTTGTAATATTACTGATAGGCCTAGTCACATTGATAATTGGAGTTTGTGTAGGAGCTGGTTTCACACACTCAGTAAAACAAGCAGGCATACCGGGCATAGCTCCGGTACAGAAAGTTCTACTGACGAGACCTGAACAACAAGATTGATTTACGCTTAAATATTGTCCTGAACCAACACAAGGCAAAGGAGTTGGTTTTTGAGCTGGTTTCACACACGTCACAACACTAACTGTTGGGCCTGTAAGACTTGGATTTACAAAAACAGGGGGTGATTGCCTTTGAACAAGACCTGAACAGCAAGTTCTACCACTACTTAACTGCTGACCTTCAACAACACAAGACAAAGGAGTTGGTTTTGGAGGAGCAGGGGCTGGTTTAGGAGGGGTTTTACCTCTTGTTTTATCAATAAGTTTTTGTCCTCCTCTCCATTTCAACTCTCCAGTTAGTTCATCACCAGAATAATCTGAAATAACAGATTCAAAATCATCATCGCTACTCTGCAAACTTGCAAATCCAGCAAAAGCAACTAAAGAAACTAATAACAATAAACTTAATTCAACACTTAGCCATTTGTTCATATCATTCACCTTTTTTA
>CAYHXI010000057.1:0-8690 GCA_964360565.1 uncultured Methanosarcinales archaeon
TTCTGGATGATGATTTGATAATTAAAGCGATGGGTATTCCCGCAGAAAGAAAAGTAACTGGTGAGCAGAGGAAAGTAATCCTCCGCGAGATTGCAGAAGAGCTCGGCCTTCCTAAGCAATTCGCTTGGCGGGAGAAAAAAGCGGCTCAATACGGTTCTTGGTTTGATAAATCAATGGATAAACTTGCAACTCAGCATGGCTTTTCAACAAAGATGAAATATTTGGGGAGTTTGAATACTTAACTCAAACTAAAAGGATACTTTTAAATATTTCACAGTATATAATACGCCTAATATGGATTATCGACTTTCAACAGTTGTATCTAAAGAGGGCAAGTTTTTTGTAGCTAAGGGTTTAGAAATTGAATTAGCTAGTCAAGGAAAAACTGTTGAAGAAGCTTTGGAAAATCTCAGGGACGCTTTTGAGTTATGGCTGAAGCACGCAGAAACTTCTGAGCTTAAAGTTTTTGAGCATTTGCAGTCTCCAATTATTACTCAAGTAGAAGTAGCTGCATGAACCTCCCAATTCTTTCTGGAAAAGAAATGGTTAAAATACTTTCAAAAGTTGGATTTACTGTTCTGGATCAAAATGGTAGCCAGGTGATAATGTATGGTGAAAAAGATGGAGTAAAAAGAAAACCAGTTGTTCCACAGCATTCTGAACTTGCTAAAGGAACTTTTTTGAGTATTCTAAAGCAAGCGGGACTAACAAGAGATGATTTAGAGAATGCGTTGAAGTAGTTATTCTTAGAACTTTTCTTTATCTTCTTCTATAGTCCAATAAGATATTACTGCAGGGATGGTTAATAATGCTCCAATAAATATTGTGAGCTGAGCTCCCATTATGTCAACAGACAAACCTACAATCGGCAAAGCAATTAATCCCATTATAGACATTAACATGCTTTCGAGACTGCCAATAGTCGCTCTTGATTTAGTAGGTATAAATCTGTGAAAATAAACTCGTTCTGCAGGAGCAATCATTCGCCATAAAAAGACAGCGGCAATCAGAATTAATGCTGCAAATATTGCTTGAGAAACGAAAATAATTAAAGCTGTTAAAATAATTGATAAAATAAGCATTTCAATTAAAAATTTTCTTTCTTTGTTCTTCTTTATTAATTTTGAAGCGAGCAGTGGAGCAAAGACTCCTCCTAAGGCCATCAAAGACCATAAGTAACCAAAGAAATAATCTTTGAGTCCTAGTTCTTGCAAAAATTTAATCCATCCTAAATCTCCATTAAAAACATTTGCCACTGTTAAAATACTCATTGCAATCAGGAAATGCTTCAGAACATGGTGTTTTCTGCTGTAATTTAAAGCATCAACCGATTTTCTAAATAAGTTGCTGAACAATTTTTTTATTTGAACCCTTTTTTTGACGTATTTCTCTTCAGCAAAAGATAATATTGCTAGAGTCATGAAAAAAGATAGTCCCGCAACAATCCATATTATTGAAAGTCCAAAATTTTTAACTAAGAACGCCCCAATTAATCCAGAAACAACTAATCCGAAGCTGTCTAAACTACTTGTTTTAACAAAAAAATCATGCAATTGAACAATCTTCTTGCTTTTTATTAAATCAACAATCCACGCTTCTCTCGCTCCAGAATTAAAAGTTGTTCCAATTCCTAGCAATGCAAAAGAAAATAGGAGAGCGAAATAGTCTTTTAAGAAAAATATAGATGTTATTGCGATTCCTTGTATCACTGCCCCCAATAAAACTGATTTTTTTCTTCCATAGACATCTGCAAACGCTCCAGTGGGTATTTCAAACAAAAGCATGAATAAAGGCATCATACTTGTTAGAATTGAAATTTGAAACAGACTAAAACCCAAATCTCTGAAGTAAACAATAATAAAAATAGGCATAAAAAACAGCATTGGAGAAATCAACGCATCTAAGTAGAACGGCCACAAAAGTTTTAATTCGCCTCTTTTGAATATTTGCATAGTCTCTAAGAATTGAATAGAACTTATTAATCTATTGTCTTGTAAATAATTTTTTTTCTTATTTATACTTCTCAAACGCCTTATCCAGTATTTCTTCCCACTCTGTTTTATACTTCTTTTGTTCAGGTTCTTTCTTAAGTTCAATCGCTTGCTGAGGAACTGGTTGATAATTCTCTTCATGTTTTGTTCCAACTAAATATCCTAGAACAAAAAAAGTTGCCCCAAAAAGAATCGCTCCTGAAATCAATGCTTTTCTAACATTAGAATTAATTTTTTTCTCAAACAAATATTTAGTTTTGTAATTTTTTAATTTTGGATGAATATTAACTAACTCATCTGTCAAATCAGAGTTAAACTCCAGCTCTTCTTCTAAATCACGCTGTAAATTACGGTTTTCTTCCTCTAATTCTTTTACTCTTTCTATTATTTTTGTTTTTGTTTCTTCGCTTACCATATATTTTTCGAATTCGCCACTCTGAGCGGCTTATTCAGAAAAATATAAGAAAGCTTTAAATACCTTTCGCGGTTTTGATTATTTTCTGAGTGAACTGCACAGAGCAGTGAACTCGAAAATAATTGTGGAGGGATAGACATGGTAAAAAAAGAAGAATATAAACTTTCAGTAGAAAATAAGAAAGAGGTAACTTTTGTGGATAGTGTTGTAAAAACAGCACAAGCAACAGTTGATGTGGCAGTTGCAGTTGGTTCAGCAAGAGGAGCAGATTATAAAGCCAAAGCAAATGAATTGAAAGGTAATCTTTCTAAAGTAGTTGATGGCTATAAAGGTAATGTAGTTGCACTTGAAGAAACAAGAGTTTCTCTTCAAGAAGCTAGAGAACAAGTAGCAGAATATCATACAACTGCAGGCAGATTAAGAGAAAGAGTTAAGAGTGAAGTTGTAAAAGTTTCTAGTCTTGAAGCAAAATTAGACGAATCTACAAACTCAGTTTCTGCTTTGAAGTCATCTTTAAGCACAGCAATTTCAGAGTACAATGCTGTAGTTTCAAAGTATATTGCTGAAGAGAAAGCGAGAGAAACTTATGAAACACAACTAACATCCACCAAAGCAGCTTTGGCAGAAAGAAATAGAGACTTAAATTCAACAAAAGGAGATTTATCTGTTGCTCTATCTCGAGTAGATGGCTTATCATCTCGAGCAACTACAAGAACTTCCGCACTTCAATCTTTTTTGCAAACATACTTTGGAGTTCCAGAGTCAACATTCAAAGGCGTTGCTGAAAATAAGCGAGAAGATTTTGTCTACAAACTTCTTGAAGAGCAATTGACTGAACGAGCTGCAAAAGATAAAAAAGTAGAAGAAGAATTGAATGAAGCTTTAGGAGTATCTGTAAAAGAAGAAAAGCCTCAGAATGGTGTAAAGGCAGATAAATCTGTTGTTAACAGAATAAAAACAGTAACTCCTGCAGGAAAATAAGATAAGAAGTAATTTTTTTTTATTTTTTTTATTTTACTTTTTTCTCTTTTTTTGACGTCATCTTTATAAAACTCTATTCATAATATCTAATTCATGTCCAATGAATCAACAGCAAGAAAGAACGTTTTAAGAGACTCTGAAGAGTTAAAAGATTATACTCCAATCAAAGGTTATGATTTTGACAAAGGATTTAATTTTGATAACTTGATGCAATCTTTTGCAACTACAGGATTTCAAGCAACAAATTTAGCTAAATCCATTGAAATAATTAAAGAAATGCGTAAAAACAAGTGCACCATTTTCCTCGGCTATACTTCTAACATGGTTACTTCCGGATTAAGAGATATTTTCAGATATCTTGCAAAACATAAAATGGTTGATGTAATTGTTACAACTGCTGGAGGAGTTGAAGAAGATATTATTAAATGCATAGAACCTTTTGCATTAGGAAGTTTTGAAGCGGTTGGAAAAGAACTTAGAGAAAAAGGCATCAATAGAACCGGAAATATTTTTGTTCCTAATTCAAGATACATAAAGTATGAAATTTTTTTGCTTCCTTTGTTAAAAGAAATAAATGACAAATATAAAAAACCAATAACTCCTTCAGAATTTATCTCTGAGTTAGGTAAAAAAATAAACAACGAAGATTCCATCTATTATTGGGCGCAAAAAAACAACATTCCAGTATTTTGTCCTGCATTAACAGATGGTTCAACTGGAGATATAATTTATTTCTTTAAATTCAAAAATCCAAACTTCTCAATAGACATTGCGGAAGACATTAAAAAAATAAATGATGCTGCAATTTCAGCAAAAAAAACTGGCTTGATAATTCTTGGAGCAGGATTAATCAAACATCACATTTGCAATGCAAATATGTTCCGAAATGGAGCGGATTATGCAGTTTACATTAATACTTCTCAAGAGTTCGACGGCTCAGATTCAGGAGCAAGGCCTGATGAAGCAGTTTCTTGGGGAAAAATTCTTCCAGAAGGAAGTACAGTTAAAGTTTTTGGAGATGCAACAATTTTGTTTCCGTTAATTGTTTCGCAGACATTTGCTAAGGAATATTCTGCTAATAAAAAGGAGATAAGATGAATGGCTTAATTGAGGAAATAAAATGATTCTTCTCGACGCACACTGCCATTTAACTCACGACCAATTTAAAGGAAAATTGGATGAAGTGATTGAACGCTCAAAAGCTGCAGGAGTTAAAGCAATAATTGCAAATGGTGTTAATCACATAAATAATTTAGAAGTTTTGGAGTTGGCGAAAAAATATGATATTGTAAAACCTGCGCTGGGTTTGTATCCGATTGATGCGCTGGGGATTCAAATTGATGCTTTAGATGAAGTTGGCATTACTAAAGATAAAAATGTTGATGTTGACAAAACATTAGCATTTATCGAACAGCACAAGAAAGAAATTGTTGCAATTGGAGAAGTAGGATTGGATTTTAAATTTTTGAAAGAGTATGAGAAAAAGCAGAAAGAAAATTTTCAGAAAGTAATTGACCTTGCAGAAAAAATAAAGAAGCCGATAATAGTGCACAGTAGAAGTGCAGAAGAAGCAGTTATCGAAATGCTTGAGTGTTCTAAACTAAAAAATGTTGTTATGCATTGTTTTAGTGGAAAAAAACAACTTGTAAGAAGAGGAGCGGACAATGGATGGACTTTTACTATTCCTTCTGTTGTTAAACGATTGAATCATTTTGAGATGGTTATAAAATTAGTTAATATCAATCAATTATTAACTGAAACAGATGCTCCTTGGCTCACTCCTGAACTCGGCCGCTATTCAGAGCCTAAAGATGTGATTGAAAGTGTTAGAAAGATTGCTGAAATAAAAAAGTTTGATGTTGAAGAAACTGCCAACTCTATTTTTATGAATTATCAGAGAATGTTTTTGTGACTATGCTTGCAAAGCTTTTTAAATATATTCTCTAGACTACAAATCATGTTCTCAATACCAATCAACAGTGAAGTCGAAGATACAGGTCATAATTCTTTTGTACGAGGCAGAATGGCAAAAGGATGTGAATATTGTGTTAAAGGACAAAAGCTAGTTCTTTTCATAACTGGTTTGTGCGGGTTAAACTGCTTCTATTGTCCTGTCAGCGATAAAAAAATGTACAAAGATGTAATTTACGCAAATGAATGGAAGATAGAAACTCCTGAAGACCTTTTAGAAGAGGCGAGGTTAACAGATGCAAAGGGAGCTGGAATAACTGGAGGAGACCCTTTAGTTGTTACAGATAGAATTTGCAACTATGTGAAGCTTTTGAAGCATGAGTTCGGCAAAAAGTTTCATATTCATTTATACACTCCTCTTCAATTAGTGAATGAAGAAAGACTGAAAAAGCTTTATGATGCTGGTCTTGACGAAATTCGATTTCACCCAGATATTGATGACAAAACTTGGTGGCCGAGAATTTCTCTTGCACAAAAATATTCTTGGGATTACGGAATAGAAATTCCCTGCATCCCTGGCAAAAAGAAAGAAACTCTTGAATTAATAGAGTTCGCAAAAGGTAAAGTTAAATTCTTTAATTTAAACGAACTCGAACTTTCGGAAAGAAATATTCATGAGTTTGAGAAAAGAAATTTTGTTACAAAAAATTCAGTTTCTTATGGAATTAAAGACAGCTCTGAATTAGCAATGGAGATATTAAAGGAAGTAAAAAACCCGCCATTCACTCTCTACTTTTGCACAGCAAAACTTAAAGATAGTGTGCAGATGAAAAATAGAATAACTAAACGAGCGCATAATATCAAAAAGAAATTTGACAAGATAACAAGTGAAGGCACGATTATTAGAGGTGCAGTTTATTTCTCAGATTTAGCTCCTGGCTTTGATTACAGAAAAAAATTGGATGATGCAAATAAAAACGATTACGCGATTGTTCTTGAAAATTTAAGAAGAGAATTAGTTGAGCGTTTTAAAATCCCTGAAGAGTCTATATTTGTAGATTATGTAAAATTAAGATTAATTGCTGACCCTAAAATACTTAAAAAAATATCTGACAAATTAAAAGAACTTAATTTATTACCTGCAGTTGTTGAAGAATATCCTACTAGAGATGCTATAGAAATAGATGTTAGGTTTTTATAGACACGACCTACGAATAACGACACACGAATTTAGGACCCTTGGTCTAGCGGCTAGGACGTCTCCTTCACAGGGAGAAGATCACCGGTTCAAATCCGGTAGGGTCCATCATCGAATAAACTGTGAATATTTTGTCGTGGGGTTTGAACGCAGTGAAAATCCCACTAGAGGTTTTGATCAAACTTTCTTAAAGTTTGGTGGGGAACCGGTAGGGTCCATAATAGTTTATTGCTTGTGATTTTGTCGTGGGATTGAATGAATTGAATCCTTCTAAAGTGAAACGCTAGTTATAGATCCGAAAGGTTTTTATATTATCATACATATTAATATGAAAAGGTGTATAAATATATATGAAAAACAAGAAAAAACAAATTATTTCGGAAAACAAGTTTAAGAACATCAAGATAACGACGTATACTGAATTAGAGAACTTTCTACAGCTAATTGCTGATTTAGATGAAGACTTAGAATTATTTGCTATGGGAGGCACCGCTATGGTTCTCAAAGGAATTAAAGAATCTACAAAAGATATCGATTTTTTGACAACTGCAAAAAAATCAAAAATCAATGAATTATTCACATTGGCTGGATTAAGAGAAAAAAATATATCTCAGTTATGCAACACTTGGTATTTGGGAGATATAAGAATAGACATTTTTTACAATGAATTTATTCTAGGCTTTTCTTTGCCAGAAGACTGGAAAACATTATCAGAACATATTAGAGATATAGGAAAAATTAAATTATTTATCTTGGACTGGCATGATATTATTATTACAAAAATCGATCGTTCAGAAAAAAGAGATATTGAAGACTGTCTTGTAATTATTAAACATCAAAAGCTGAATTTTCAAAAATTAAAAGAGAGGTATTATAGATGTGCTGAAACTGCAATCATTGCAGAGTATGATTACAAATTTAAGCATTTTGAGAGAGAGTACAAAAAATGATTACTGCAAAATTAATGAAGAGCTTGGAAAATGAAGGTTTCGCATTAGAATTTCCCAGCTATGAATCTAATGAAGAGAGAATTGCTGAAATCATTAAAGAAAATGATGAAAGACTGTTTTTGGCGCTCCCTTTATTGCTACGGCACGAATTCAATTATGAAAAAATTAAGAAGATTTGTTCAAAAGATTCTTTGCAAAAATTCAATAAGATATTGACAATAGTGAATAAAATATTTGCAAAAGAAAAGATAGAGGGTATTTATCTTAAGGATATTATTAAAAAATATCAAATTAAACAAGAGATATCAAAAGAGGAATTTAATTATTATCATGGCTCTTTTCTCGATTTCACAAAAAACAGAGAAAAAGAAAATGAGGATTTATTAATAAAACAAATCCGCCTGAGAGGTAATTTAAATCTTAACCAAGCTATTTCCAAGATATATTCTCCAGGAAAAATGAGAATTATGGATAAAATTTTCAATCACGAGACTTTGACAAATACTGAATTAAAGTATTATTATAAATCAATCCGGCCGTTGATTTTGGCAATATTGAATGAAAACATGCAAAAATATCTGCGAATCATAGAATCTGTCAAGAAATTAAGTTGAGTGAGTTGAATATGTCCATTATTCACTCATACTCAAATCTAATAATTAATTTGGATTTTCTTAGTTCGTGCCACAATAAAGATGCGATGCTTGCTCCGATTACTCCAATTAAGAAATTAATGATGCTTAAGTTTAGAGTGTTTGTTATTAATGCAGTTGTCAGTTCGGCGTTGCTGAAATATAGAATAATCCAAGGTATTGCTGCACTGCTGAATGACGCTCCAAAAATTAAATCCAGTTGGATTGATTTGAATTCTAATTTGAAAAGAGTAAATATTATTTCAAAAATTAAACTTAGTATTAGAAAAACTGCTAACGTTTGATAGATGTTATTTGTTGGAAATAGATTAGAGATTAATATGTTCATTAAACAAAAAATAAGCACTGTTCCAGTTTTATTTATCAAAAGGAGGGAAAGTGTAATTAAAAAATAGAATATTGCAAGAAGAAGATAGAATTCGACTGATAGATTGAAGTAGTTTATTGTTAAACTTAAGATGTTGAAAATTAAACTTAGCAGAGCTAACAGAATGATGTCTTTTAATCTAAAAGGTTTGATTGTTTCTAGAAGCATCATTTTTTTCTCGCTAGCATTTTATTCAACTTTTCCAATTCTTCCGGCTCTAAGTC
>CAYHXI010000058.1:0-8329 GCA_964360565.1 uncultured Methanosarcinales archaeon
TATTTTTCCTGCAATTAATTTTGTTGGGTTGTAAGCATAAGTTGTTGCTGGAGGAGCACTTGTTTGAGTATTAACTAGAGTTATTGTTTTTGCTTTTACATTAAATTCTTTTTTCAATAATTCTGTTGTTCCATCCGCTTTGTATACTGTAACTACTACTTTTTGCTGCTGTCCACTTTTTGGAGCAGTTCTTGGTCCTGGAGCTGTTGAACCTTCTTGACCTTTTTTAACCACTGCTTTTGTCACTGAAGATTTAGACCATACATCAACTCCATCAATAGATACTAAAACTAATTCTTTAGGTGATTCTTCTTTTTCTCCAGTATTCTTTGCTTTCACTTCAACAACATAAATTCCTGGTTTTATCTCTATTGTTTCTCCTCCTTTTATTTCTTGGTTAACTTGAGGCATTTGTTTTAAGGATATTGAATAAGAAAACTCTGCTTTTAATTGTTTGATTTCAAAATTTCCTGTCTTAATGACTTTGTCTTTGAATTTAATTTCGTAAGTATATTGTCCTGCATTAGTGCTCAACAATACAGAGTTAAGAGACAATGATTGTCCTGCGCCAAGTGTTTTTCCTCTATCTGCAGAAGACATTAAAAGAGGAGTTAATAGTGTTCCATCAAGTCTTTTCACTACAACTATTAAATCGTTTGCAAGAGCATCTAAATCTCCATTATTTTTAATATCTATTCCAAATTTAAAATCACTTAACTCTTTAACTTCGGAAGGTAATACAACATTTAAAATTTGTAAATCCGTAGTTTGAACTTTCAAAGAATCTGTGAAAGATTTTAAAAAATCTTTTCCATTTATTTTTGCTTTGAATTCTAGTTTGTAATCATCAGAAGAAAAGTCCTTTATATCTCTTGGATTTAATAGAGAAGCAGAGGAGGTTTGTCCTTTTTTAATAGTTGGAATTGTTAATTTAGCATCAAATTGTTTCTGAGTTCCATCTCTTTTATTAGTTAAAACAAAAACTGGATTAGTTATTGTTGCGCCTTTTGTTCCTGAGTTCACTAGTTTAACTTGTATGTCTATTGGTTTATCAGGTCTCAAACTTTTTCTTTCAGATATCTTCTTGCTCTTTTCAGAATTGTATTCTTTCAAATCACTTCTTTCTTTAGGTTTTAATTGATATGTTCCAGTGTTTAATTTTTGTCTCAATGTATTTGCTTCATCATCATTAATTAGTTGTCCACTCAATAAATTTCTTCCAAGGAATCCAGTTATAGACTGACCATCTTGAGTTATTGTAAATCCTCCATCTACAATTATTTCTTCCATTGCTTGTTTTACTTCCGGCAAATCTTGAGCGGTGATAATTCCATCTATATTGATAACTACTTTATATCCTGTTCCAACGGGCAGCATTAAATTCACTCTTTCAAAAGAATATGCTTCTCCAGATGCTTTAGGAGCGATATTATTTGCTGGAGAATTAGTTGTTTCTTCTATGCTGTTTTTTCCAGTTAAATCTTGCACCACTGTTTTAACAACGGGTTTTCCTGGAGCATTTCCTGTATTTTCTACATAAACAGATAATGAAAATGGAGTATCTGAAAAGAATTCTGAGCCCTGAACAATCTGCAATCCATCTTGAGTTATTGAAGAACTTTTTAATGCAAATGTTGCTTTTTGTTCTTCAGTAACAGTAACTTTAACAGTATCATCTGCAAATGTGCCATCATCGTCATAAACTCTCAAAGTAGCAGTATAAACTCCTGGTTTTGAGTATTTGTAAGTTCGAGGAGCAGCATCTTTCAAATCTGCGTTATTTTTATCTGGCGCAAAAGACAGTCCATCTGAAGAATCTACATCCCAGTAGAAAAATTTTTCATCGGAATCGCTTGCAGAAGATGCTCCGCCGTTAAAAGGAACTTTTTGTCCTGCATTAACTGTTATGTCTTTGCCGGCGTTTGCTGTTGGAGGCACGTTTTTAACTGTTAAAGTATGAGACGCTTTTGATTTTTTTCCTGAATTGCTGACTGCAAGAACTGATTGAGTGTAAGTTCCTGTGTTTGCGTAACTAGTCCTAACTGATGCTTTGCCACTCGCCGAAGTTCCCATATAATCCCTATTTGTTTCTGTAGGCAGACCAGTTTTAGGGGAGTGGCCGAATATAAAATAATATTTTACTGAATTTTCTTCTCCCGCAGGAGCTCCTTCAACTTGCAAATTTGCACTATCTCCTTCATTAATTTCTGCGTCTCCAGTTAAAGTTAGAGTGAATTCATTTTCTCCCGGCTTCAAAACCTTGAACGGAATCAAACTTCCAATCTGAGTCATTGTTCCTTCAGGCATTTCTTTGAAAGAGATTTTTATGTCAAAATCTCCTGGAGGAATTTTAGAAACATCTACATTGCTGAAATCAAAATTTCCTGAAGCATCTGTTTTAGCTTCGGTTAATTTTGTCCATGCCGAATCTCCTTTTTTTAAGAATCCTACAACAATTTCAGATTGTCCTTGCTTCAAGTTTTTATCAACTACACTTCCTTTTATTTGTGCAGGGAAATTTGCTACATCTATTTTTGTTGTTGCAGGAGTGGGAGGCATTTCTCTAAAAGTAATTCCTGAATTAAAAAGAACGTCAGTTCCTTTCAGTACTTTCACTCTATAATAGTTTTTTTCAAACTCAGTATTTGTATTTTTGATATTGATTGGAATTTCAATGCTTCCTCCTTTTAATATAGGACTTACTTGAATTGGCGGAGCTTGTTCTATTATTGAGTTTGTTTGAGAATCAATTATTTGTGCACTGAGAGGGAATGCTTCAGAGGTATCATCCCCTTCATTATCCATTTCAACAACAACTATGAATGGTTCTCGTTCTACAGGATCTGATTCTACTCCTTTTAAATTCTTAAATTTAGGTGAAGCAGTTATCTTAGGAGCAATAGCCGTTAAAGAATATTCTTTCAAAATTTTGTCGTCTTCAGATAGCACTCTTAATTTGTAATCTCCTGGAGGAATTTGAAAAGAAGTTATTGCTTTATCTTTTTCGTTTAATTCTAAAGCATCTGTTATTCCTTTCTTCACTGTTTTTGATTTTGGAACTAGAATTTTGAAAGAAGTTTTGTCTGCTTTTAGTATTTGAAGTTTAAATTTATTGCTAGGGTCTCCTTCAGCTCCTGAATTTTTTATTTTTAGTTTGATACTAAAATCAGAATTCGCTTTTACTTTAATAGTGGATGTTGTTTGCGCAGTTTGAGCTCCAGTAATAAGCGCAAAGAATCTTCCAGTTAAAGACATTCTGGCAAATGACCCTGTTATGGGTGGTACTACTTGCCCTCCTTGAGATATTTCTATGTCTTCAAAGCTGAAGCTGGGAAGTTCTGGAGCAATAGGCACACTACCCATCACAGTCTTCGATGACCCATCGTTAAAGCTGGCAAATATTTTAACAGGATATGTTCCAGGACCGGGAGCTGTTTGCGTGTGTGTTGTTGTACAACCTATTCCAACAATAGAGCATGTTTTTCTTTCTTCTCTTAAAGTAACCTCTATGTTTCCCCCGCAATTTTGCAGACCACTCAAGATAGTTGTTACTACTAATTTAGGAGGGGTCTCAAGATTATACCCTGAAGTAATAATATTTGAAAAAGAAGAACTGTCGCATTTAGGAGCGGGAGGAATTGTAGCAGTCGGAATCGGACTAGAAGTTACTGTTGGTGTCGGTTCAGTACTTATTGGAGATTCAGGAGTGGGTGAAGCTGTTGGACTTGGAGAAACTGTAACTGTAGGTGCAGGAGAGATTGTTGGAACCGCTGTAGTAGTAGGAGCGGGTGAAGGACTTTCAGTTGCAGTTGGAGATGGTGATTCTGTTGGAGCTGTCGTAGCAGTAGGACTAACAGTTGGAGAGGGTGCAGAAATATTTGTGGCATTTTCAGCTTGTGTTGTATTTGATTCAGAAACATTAGTTAAAGTAGTTCCATCAGTCACAGGAGTTGAACTATAATCAAAAGGTTGTTCTGGCCTAGGATAATAAGGTTGTGCAGGTGGAAGAACAAAAGGCTGCAAAGGTCCGGAAGGCTGTGAAGTAGAAGGTTCTGGTGCTTGTGTTTCTCCTCCAGTTGAAGGAGTTGTCGTATCTGAGGGAGCAACAGGAGTTTCTGGCTGAGTTACTGAAGAAGCAGGTTGTTCTTCAGGAGCATCTCCTAAGTAGACTTGTGCAAGAATTTTTTTCCCAGCCAATTGCATTCCTGCACGCATCACTCCATCTCTTGCTTTTCCAGTTTGATCTGTTAAATCAAAAGTTTTTTTTGTCTGAGAGGCAGTTTGATATCCGCTCAACAAATTATCTGATGATGAAAAATAATATGCAAGAGATAACACTGCAGTTAATAAAACTGCGAGAAGTATAATTACTTCAAAACTAGGAACTACACGCTTTACACTCTTTTTTGTCCTTTTTCCCACTCTAAACGAGTCTAAGTTAGCTTAATATAAAAAGCTTTTTATATTGTAAACTTAAAGTTAGCAATATGATAAAATTGGTGATGATTCCTGTGTTAATAATCTTGTTACTTTCTCTTGCATCATGTACTCCAGGAAGCACATCAAAAAAACTTAAACCTTCAGATTCTTTGATAACTTCTGACGAAATAAATATAGCATACAATTATTACTCTCCTGAAAAAATAAATTCACCTGCAGTTATTTTGCTTCACATGTTAGGCAAAGATAAATCTGATTGGGTTGATTTTGCCAGAAAACTTCAAAAAGAAGGTTTTGCAGTAATCGCCATTGATTTTAGAGGACATGGAGACAGCGATGGAAGCTGGCAGAAATTTTCTGAAAAAGATTTTAATAATTTTGTACTAGATATTGAAGCTGCAAAAGAATTTTTAGGAAGACAGCCAAAAATAAACGTAAATTCTTTATCATTAATTGGAGCCAGCATAGGAGCGAATACTGCAGTAAAATACGCATTAAAGCAAGAAGTTAAAACAATAGTTCTTCTTTCTCCAGGGCTGAATTATCGAGGAGTAAATATAGAAAAAGACATTTCAGCGCTCAAAATTCCTGTGTTTTTAGCAGCTTCAGAAGAAGATACTTACTCGGCAGAATCCACTAAGAAAATCCACGAATTATTAAAAACAACTTCTGAATTCAATCTCTTAAATAACGCAGGACATGGAACGAATTTATTTGTAGTTCCTGAACTGAATGATAAAATAATTAAGTGGTTGAAGAAGAATAATTAAAAAAAGATAAAAAAAAGTCAATCACTTAATATCCTAAATATTTAATTAATTCCTCGAATACCTTCCCATCACTTTTTCTTTGCTGGCATCTTGGAAGTTCTGAGATATACTATTATTCAGTCCAGAAGATAATATTTTTACATCTACTTTAGTCTGCGAGCCTTCGCTTATTTTGCCATCCACATATTTCAACTCTACATTTGGACTTAATTCATAATCTTCAACTGTCTCCCCCTCCACATTCATTCCTAATTTTTTTGAAACTACTGTGCTTCCACCGGAAAAGCTTACTGTAGAGCCGGAGATTCCTGCAGTTACATCTGTTTTTGTTTCATATTTTACAACTGGAATAAACAAGAATCTTCCTAAGCCGGTTTTGTGCACGGATTTATCTAGGTCAAAATCTACTAAAACGCTTGAAGTTTTGTCGGAATCTACGCGAACATTTCCATTAAGTTGCAGGACATTACTTGGAACTTCTGCATTCTTGCCTTCACCCATTCTAGTAGTTATTTTCACGCTTGAAAGAATCAATCTAACTTGATCATAATTTCCTTCTTCAAGTTCTATTTCTTTAAGCAATCCTATCTCTCCATTCTTTTTTAGCAAGTATAAATCTTGAGTTACTGGAGTTGTGCTTACTAATTTCCATTCTCCTCTATTGTGAACACTTATTGCACTGACTGTTAATTTTACCGATTGAATGTCTTTTATTTCTACTGCTTCGTCTGCAACTGCAAACACTACTTTTCCTTTGCTTTTTGGAGTTGTTTGAGTTTGTGTCGGAGTTGGAGTGGTAGATGTGGTAGAATTAGTTGATTTTAGAGTATCTGTTTGAGCAGTAGGAGTTGAACTGGCCTGTGTTTGATTTGCTGTTTGATTTGAAGTTGCCTTTGTTTCAAAAGGTTTTTTTGTGTTTTCAATGTCAACACAACCTATGACTAAAATTAATATTGCAATGATTCCGAATAAAATTCCTAGTTTTTTCATTTTTCTTTACCTCCGAAAGTTTACTTGAGGAGGTTATACTGAACTTGTTCAGTTTACCTCCCAAAATAACATATTACTGCCATATAATCACAAGTAATATTAAAACTTTACTAAGAAAATTTATAAATCTCGGTAAAATAACCTATTTAATGACTAAAAAAAAGTTTTATGTTACTACACCAATATATTATGTGAATGATGTTCCGCACATAGGGCATGCGTATACAACTATTGCGGCGGATGTTCTTGCAAGATGGCATCGTCTTAAAGGAGATAATGTTTTTTTTCTCACAGGAACTGACGAGCACGGACAAAAAGTAGAAGAAGCAGCAAAGGCAAAAAATCTTTCTGCAAAAGAATTTGTCGACTCTTTAGCTCCTTCTTTTATTGAAGCTTGGAAGTTGCTTAATATTTCTTACGACCATTTTATAAGAACTACTGATGAATCTCATGAAAAAGTTGTTAAGCAAATAATTCAAAAAGCGAATGATATTGGAGATATTTATAGAGGAGAGTACGAAGGCCTTTACTGCATCCCCTGCGAAAGCTACTGGACTGAACTTCAGTTGGTTGAAGGTAAATGCCCGACTTGTGGAAGAGAAACCAAGCTCGTCAAAGAAGAATCTTATTTTTTCAAACTCAGCAATTACCAACAGAAACTTTTAGATTTCTACGAGAAAAATCCTGATTTCATCTCTCCCAGTTTAAGAAAATCAGAAATAATCAACAGAGTTAAAGAAGGATTGAAAGATTTAAGCATTACTCGCACTTCATTTTCTTGGGGCATTCCTTTTCCTCTAGATAAAAAACACATTACTTATGTTTGGTATGATGCTCTCAGCAATTATTTGAGTGCAATAGGATATCCTAAAAATAAATACACTAAATTTTGGCCTGCAGATGTTCATTTGGTTGGCAAAGAGATAAATTGGTTTCATACAGTTATTTGGCCAGCGATGCTTTTCTCAATAGGAATTGAACCTCCTAAAACTGTTTTCGCCCACGGATGGCTTACTGTGAATGGAGAAAAGATGTCTAAGAGCAAGGGTAATTTCATAAAGCCTAAAGAAATGGCAGACAAATATGGAGTTGACCAATTCAGATATTTCTTGCTGAGAGAAATCCCTTTCGGAAATGACGGTGATTTTTCAGAGAAAGCTTTGCAGGAAAGAATGAATGCAGACCTTGCAGACGATTTAGGAAATCTTTTGTCGAGAACAGTTTCAATGGTTGAAAAATATTTCCAAGGCGAAGTTCCAAAGCCAGGAAAATTAGAAGCATCAGAAAAAGAATTGTTTGAGAAAAATCTACTGGAGAAACTAAACCCCCACATAGATAAATTTGAATTTCATAGAGCACTTGAACTTATTTGGGAATACATAAAATCAATCAACAAATACATTAATGATTCAAAGCCGTGGACTTTAACAGACCAAAAAAGATTGGCCACAGTTTTGTATAATTTAATAGAATCATTAAGAATAATTTCTCTGTTTGTTTATCCATTTATGCCTTCGACTGCAGAAAATATAGCTTTGCAAATTGGACAAAAAATAACTTCATTCAAAGATGCAAAGTATAAGAAGAATACGAAAGGAAGAATTTCTAAAGGAGAGATTCTTTTCAAAAAATATTCTGCACAAAAAGAAAGTCCATTCTCAATGCTTAATTTAAAAGTTGCAGTCATAGAGCACGTTCACGCTCATCCTAATGCAGATAAATTGTATGTTCTTCAGCTAGATTTAGGAAGCGAGAAAAGACAATTAGTTGCTGGAATGAAGCCTCATTATTCTCCTGAACAATTAGTTGGAAAACACATAATTATTGTTTCTAATCTAAAGCCCGCAGTTATAAGAGGCACAGAAAGCCAAGGCATGATGCTTGCTGCTCAAGTTGGAGAAATAGTAAAAGCGCTCGAAACTCCAAATTCTGAAGCGGGAGAGCAAGTTTTCATAGATGGAACTATTCCTAAAAAGGAACAAATAACAATAGAGGATTTCTCCAAAATAAAAATAACAACAAAAAATAAGAAAGCAGTATTTGAGAATAAAACATTAAAAACAAAAAAAGAAGAGATAATTGTTGACATTGGAGATGGGGCGATTGTTAGATAGATTTAAGGAGTTAAC
>CAYHXI010000059.1:0-8209 GCA_964360565.1 uncultured Methanosarcinales archaeon
GATTGCCTCTCACATGCCACCAGTCTTTGACTGGTGGTTCTTGACACATTACTTAATTAAACCTAAAACTAAGCTTCCTACGATTGCAATTATGAAAACTGTGCTTACTCCATGCCAGATTATTTTAACGTGTTTGTGAGGGATATATTTTTGAAGTAGAACATGAAGCATTCTTCCGCCGTCTAAAGGTCCTATTGGAGCTAAATTAAAAAATCCAACTCCTAAATTGAGGAAGAAAAGCCAGTAAAACAAATCTTTAAACCAAATAAATACTTTTGCAACAAATCCATAATTCTGAACAACAAATGGCTTCATTATTTTCGCCTGCTCCACAAAAACTCCTAATTTTGGTTCATCAGTTCCAGATAGCACAACTTCATAGCTGGATTTATCTGTGGTTATTTTAATCAATTCTCCAGGTTTTTTGTTCTCAAAATAATTTGTAAATTCTTGAACTGTGTTTATTTTTGTGTTATCGAATTGATTTATAACTTCTCCAATCTTAATATTTGTTGCTTTTGCAGGAGCATATCCTTTAAAGAAATCAACAATTTCAACTCCAGGATAATCATAAATGTTATTTGCCACTGGAACAAACATAAAGAAATAAACTGCCATAAATACAAATCCAATTAAAATATTGATGAAAGGTCCTGCAGAAAATACAGATAATTGTTTGAATGCTTTGCTTTTGAACAAAATTTTTTCATTTGGCTCAACAAACGCCGCTGGAATTAATGGAAGTAAAAGTCCTACAAATGCGAATCCTGAGCTTTTTATTGGAATTTTGTGAGCCATTGCAAAAACTCCGTGGGAGAATTCGTGCACAACTGCGATAAAAATTATTGAAATCATCCAATAAATTAGAGGAACATAAAACGCTCCTTTAATTTCGAATGGCAGAACTAAACCAACCGAAACCGAATTAGATGTGCTAAATAGTACTGTGTATATTGTTTTAATCAAGTCAAAAGAAACTAAAATCATTCCTAAGAAAGAGATTATGATAACTGGCAAAGAAATAATCTTGAAAAATTTGTAAAATTTTTTAGAAAAATAACTCATCGTTTTTAGACCTAATTTTGTTCTATAAATGGCAAAATAAAACAACGGAAAATATTTGCTGTGCCAAGAAAACTTTTTTCTCAAGAGGAACAAAATTAGAGAAAGTACTAACAATGTTGCTACTGTTATCGCTAATGACATTTTCCAGAATTCCTCTTTTAATTAAGTATTAGGTGTTGGCTATAATGCGTTAGCGCCAATTGCTAAAAGCTAACACTTAATTCCCGAATCACTCTTCCTTAACTTCTAAATTTACTGTTTCTTCTGATTTTTCTTCGCCAGATTCTTGAATTAATCCTGCATCTTTTGAAACTTCTTTTGCACTTTTCTCCAGCTGAACTGAACCTAGGATGATTTCTTTAGCTCTTTCATAAGCTTCTTCCATTGTTGCTGAAAGATGCAAGTCTTTCATAGACTTTGCTAATTTGTTTATTTTTTCTGCAGTGGCAGTATCCATGGAAGCTAAATGAGTTTAGTCATTTATTAATTTGTCGGAAACTAAATCTCGATATTTGTTTTTGTTTTAGAATCGTGGATTAATGCAACCAATCCGAACAGATATAAAATAACGTAAATTAAAAGAGTGACTGCATAAAATGGTATTTTGAATATGTCAAATATTGGAAGCAAATAATTGTGATTTATTGCTAGAAGTATAATTTCTATAGGAACCACTAAAACCAGCGCAAACGTTGATGCATTAAGTACTTTTTTATAAGCGATGCTGAATGTTGTTAAGTCTAAAAGTAAAAATGTTGCTGTTCCGAAAACAAATGCCCATAAGAAATATTTTAAAAAGAGAATGAAATATCCTATAAATATGAAAGAGGGTAGAATAAACAGTGCAAAAAATGAAAGCAAGCCAGCTATTTCTGGACTTTTCTCTTTGACATTTTTTAGTTCACTGTATTTTATCTCTTCAAAACTTTTTAAAGTCCTGTATTTTATTTCTTCTTTTGTAAAAATAATTCTAGCTGTTTTGACGTCTGAGTAATTTCCCGATGTATCTACAACCAGCCAAGGGTTTTTATCTGGAATAAAAACAGGCTCGCGCATATCAAAAGTTCCATTTATGTCGACTTGTGAAACGTGAGAGATTTTCTCCTGCAAATATGAGGGAATTTCAAAAAGTTTTGGGACGAATAAAAATAGAAAAACAATGTAAGAAATCAATATTAATTTCAACAAAAATTTGACTGATTTACCTGTAGGATGCAAGCACAGAGTCTTGTATTGAAAAGGGTTCGCGCTTGAAATCAATTCTTTTATAAATAATTCTAGCATAAAACTAGATAATAGAAATGAGTATTAAAAGCTTGCGAAAACAATTATGTCTTTTTCTTCATCTATTTTTTTTGTTATTTCAAATAATTTGCTAATTGAAGTTATTATTTTACTTTTGCTTGCTGATTTTTTAAGAATTGAGGCGATAAAAATTGTTTTACTTGCTTGTTTTATCTCTTTTAGTGCAAGATTGAACTCTTTAAAATTATGAATAGCAGTTAAAGAAATTACTACGTCAAATTTTTTCTCTTTAAACGGCAAAGCTTCTGCTACTCCGCAAACAACTGGAAAGTCTGCCTGTTTTAACAATTCAAATTCAGGGTCCAGTCCTATTTTTCTGCATTTAAATAATTTTGTTGATATTCCGGTTCCACATCCAACGTCAAGAAGCAAATTTTCAGGATTTATTTTAAAATTCTCCAAAATTACCTTGGCTTTTTTCAACTGCTCTTCACCATACAATTCATCATAAGATTTTGCAATGCTTGAATACCACATAAGGTTTTTAAGTCAATAAGAGGTATTTAATTCTATTGCCAACAAAAAGGATATGTGGTTGTCAAGATATTCGACAACAAACTTTATATAATTGAATAAAAAAAGATTTGTTGGTCGAATATATGCAAGCAGTAATACAAAAAATTCAAGAGTTGACTGGAAAGAAATACATTAAATTAACTCAAAGCGGAGATCACGCAATTAAACACATAATAGACTTGGCTATAAATCTTCAAAAAGATAGAATAGTCATACAAGACCAGGGCGGATGGTTGACTTACAAAAGTTATGCTACAAAAGCAAAATTAATTATTCTGGAAACAAGGACTGATTATGGTCTTGTTGATTTCGAAGATTTCGAGAAAAAAATTACTGCGAATTCTTTGGCGATTGTAAATTCCTTAGCGGGTTATTTTGCAGAACAAAATATGGAGCTTGTTTCACAGAAATGCAAAGAAAAAAATTGTCTGCTAGTTAACGATATCTCAGGAAGTGTAGGAACAGAAATAAGCAAAATTGGAAACATTTTAATCTGCAGCTGTGGAACATACAAACCAATAAATTTAGGCCATGGGGGATTTGTCGCAACAAATGATGAAGAATTATTTGCATTAATACTGGGAAATACATTCGATGAAAAACAATTGCCTGGGTTGCTTCGCGAAATAGAAAAACTTCCTTTGAGAAGAGAATTCTTTTTGAAAACAAGCCAAAAAATAAAAAAAGATTTGAAGGATTTTGAGATAATACATCCAACCAGCGCAGGAATTAACGTTATAGTAAAATTCAAGTCAGAAGAAGAAAAGAAAAAAATAATAGATTATTGTGACAATAACAAGTATCCTTACACTTTGTGTCCACGATATATTAGAGTGCTGGAAAACGCAGTTAGTATCGAAGTTAAACGGTTAAAATTAAGTGATTAACTTTTGAAAGAAAACCTTATAAACAACATTAAGTCTTTATTGAATAATTATTCGCCCCTATAGTCTAGACCGGTCAAGGATGGGAGCCTTTCGAGCTCTTGACACGGGTTCAAATCCCGTTGGGGGCATTTCTTCTTTTTTATTGGATGTTTTTGTCGTGAGTAAAGAAAGAGTGAAAAATCGCTAATGAAAACCTATTTTGTTTTCTTCTTTTTTTTGTTCTTTGTATTTATCTTGTATTTTCAAAGTATTCAAGAAGTCTTCGAGATTAATTCTCACTTCTTTTATTAGTTCTCCCTTAATATCTTTAATTTCAATTCCTTTTTCTTTAGAGTATCTTTCTAAAGCAGTAAATGAAGATCCTTCACACAAATCTCTTAAGTGCGAACCAGAGTATCCTTCTGTTTTTTGTGCCAATATTTGTGCGCTGACGTCTTCAGATAAAGGCATTTTTTTGAAATATAAATTTAATATCTGAATTCTTGCTTCTTCATTCGGATTTCCTATATATACTTTTTTGCTGAATCTTCCTGGTCTAACTAGTGCTTCGTCTAAGTCTTGATATCTGTTTGTTGCGCCCATTATAAGTATCCCTTGCAAATCTGATATACCTTGCCATTCTTGGCAGAGTTGGCCGAATGAAATTCTAGAATATTTGTCCATTTCTTCTCTCGAAGTGAAAAAACCATCGACTTCATCTATGAATATTATTACTTTTTTTCCATCCTTAACATCTTTTCTTGCTTGGGTAAATAATCTGCCCCAATTTTTTTCAGTTCCTCCAACCCACATGGAATTTATATCTTTGGGAGATATTGAATAAAAAACTGCTCCTGATTCATTTGCAATTATTTTTGCGATTGTTGTTTTTCCATTTCCTGGAGGACCTATTAATAAGACTCCACTGGGGGCGGTTGTGTTAACTGCAGTTAATAACTCTGGATTTTCTAGAGGCCATTTTATGTATCTGTCAAGTTCTTTTCTAACGTCATCTAATCCTCCAACATCCTTCCAAGAGTATTGATTTACTGAAACTATAAAATCTAGAGACTTTACTTTTTTAGAATCATCATCTTCATTTACAGAACCAGTTTGCATTTTATTTAGCAAAGTATTTATGAATTCTATTTTGTTTCTAGGACAAGAAACTGAAACTTTTTCAGTTATAAACCCTCCTCCAAATTCAAATGTATATTCATCTCCATTAATTGTTGCTCTAATTATTGCTTCTTTTGGGACTAGTTTACCTTCTGAATTTAATTCCATTTGAGGTAATTTTTTTAATGAAGAAGAGGGAGATATTTTTGTTGATGAGGCGTTTTCAACAATATAGTCATATAAATTGATTAATGCATCTTTGTCTTCGTAAGATTTTGAGATTGATACTATTTCTGATTTTGCTTCTGAAAAGATTTCTTTGACTGCGTCCATGTTTTCATAGTCTAATTCAACAGAAACGTTTAGTTTTTCTTTATCGTAGTTTGAGTCAATATCAAATTTATATTGTGCTCCTGCAATATTTACTGAAAACGATGCTGAGATTGGGTATGTTGTTCCTTCTTCAGAATTAACTAGTGTTGGAACATCTCCTATTTTTCCCTTCACTTTTGTGACTTTTCCTTTTCGATTTAATAAACTCCATAATTTTTTTGCAGATGATTCAAGATCGGGAAGTTGTTCTTCTATTTTTATCTTCCTAAAGACATATTCTTCTTCGGCAGGAGGTTCTTCGGGTTTTTTTTCTTTAATTTTCTCACTAGATTTACTTGCTTCAGAAACTCTTTCTTCCAATTTTGGTTTGCTGCCGAATAATCCCATATAGACCACTCAATAGTGAGTATATTTAAACCTTTCTAGTTAAAACCTCACATCCACTCCAACTACAAAATTCCACCCATTATCTTCTCCTTTTACGATGTTTTCAAGCAAATCATCTTTATTATATTCTGCTTTAACTCTTAAATCAACATTTTTCCGTAGAGATTTATTTATTTGCAGTCCTGCAGAATATCCTGTTTGTTGTCCTGAAAGATTTGTATCAAAATGATAAGATGGACTTAATTTTAATCCCAATGCCCTCAAATTGTTTATTTGCAATCCCGCTCTGTAATTTCCCACTTCTCCGCCTCCGAGAAAATTGATGGGTGTTGCAAAGCTTAATTCTGCTGATGTTTTTCCTGTGGCCCCAACAATAGAAGTTATATTATAAAAACTTCCTTTGGTTGTTAAGTAATGATTTATCAAAGGAGGAGTTACTGCAATGTTTCCAAAATACATTCTTGTTGGTTTTTTGGTGAGCTGTCCGTCTGCTAAATAATGATGAATTGTTTCTAGGCTGTCTGCAGTTTGTACTGAGAATAAATCCGCGAGCCATGCTTGTACAAAATAATCTTTTTTAGTGAGGGAGATATCTTGTTCATTAAGAAAATTGATGTAATTTTCAGGATCTCCCCCTGTCTCTCCAGCAGGTCCTGTTACTATGTAAAACAAGTCATATGCTTTATTCATAAAAAAAGATACTGAATCATGAACACTCAAGGTATCTAAATTGTTCTTGAAAGTCATGTATGAGTTATGTTCATTTTGATTGAGTCCTGCTACAACTGCGCTAAGGTGTTGTTCTAAGGTGGATTCATATTTTTTGTATCGTATAACATTCTTGTTTAGTTCAAGAAGACTGTTAAATTCAAATTTAGCTGTTGCATCACCATATCTTTTCATTTCTCTATTGTGTGCGTCTTCATGGCTTACAAAATCATTTATGTAAATTAGCTCTCCATTAATCGCTAAGCCTAAAAGTCTTTTTCCGAAATTTTCTCTCCAATTTTTGTATAAAACTTCTGTTTCTTTTCCAATCACTTGATCTAAAGAATACCATAAGTTCGAATTCGCTTCAAAGTTTTCTTCTGGGTCTGCAAAATCAATTTTTATCTCTCTCTCGATTCTTGGTTTTCTAATTTGCTGAGCATTTGCTGCAGATGGTAATAGCAAAGAACCTGAAAGAATTGCACTTCCTAGTAAATTTCTCCAAAACCCCATTTTTAGTTGATATTAGTTTTTCGTCTTTTTAAGAATTTTGATGCTGTGAACTATACTTTGCATAGACGATAAAGAAAAGCTTATATTCAACTCAAATACTTGAAGTTGAATGATATTTCAACTAGAAGGATTAGTGGAAAGAACTGTTAAAGAAAAGAAAGACTTGGTTGATTTTGTTAACAATTACGACTCCCAGTATTCTAAATCATTAACTGAGCACGTTTACAATTCTGTAGTTTGGGATCTTAAAAGAAAATATTTAACTTGTTTTGCAATTGGCGCTTCTTACGTGGCGATATTTAAATTTGTCAACGATGAAGCACAAACAAATAATTACAGGTTATTGGATTTTGCTTCAATTTTAGGATTGGCTGTTTTTGCAGCATACACTTTAATCAATGTAGTAAGAATCATTGAGCTAGAGACAAATGAAGAAGAAATATTAAGACAGTCGAGAGAATGTGCTCAGAAAGGGATTAAGGATAGGTTGGGAATTAAGAATTGAAAATCTTCAATTTTGCTTGTGAAAACCGAAAAGTATATAAATAATAGTGTATTATGCACACTTATGATTAGTGAAAATTATTATCCCAACATAAAAAAACTTATCGCTAGCAAAAAAAGTTTTGCAGACATAATAAGAAACAGCACTTATTTCTCAGCAAACCCTGAAATTTACGAAGTTTTATCTTCAGGAGGCAAGCACACTAGAGATCAAGTTAATTTTCTTTTGAAGTTAATCAAAAAACAAAACTTAGGAAACAAATTACTGGACTTGGCATGCGGTGTAGGAAGACACTCTAGAGAACTATCTCTGAAAGGTTTCAATATGACTGGCATAGATAATGCTTGTGAGATGTTGAAAATAGCCAAGAAAAAAGACAACACAACAAAATATTTTCTTTCAGATATTAGAAATTTTTCAGTTGGAAAAAAATTCGATATGGCTTTCTGTTTATGGTCTACTTTTAACTATTTGTCAACAAGAGAAGATTTTGAGAATTTCTTGAACTCTGTTTATTCTGCTCTTAAACCAGGTGGATTCTTGATTTTGGAGTCTAAAAATTTTTTCAGAGATATCCCTAAGTTAGAGTTCAGGAGAAAAGAAAAAAGAAACAAAAGATATGAAATAGAGCTTTTTATCAGAAGAAAAATAAATTTGAAAAATAAAATCCAAAGTTCGATTTACGTCTATTTAATAAATGATAAACTGAAAGAAAAAACATATTCTTCTGTTAATACAGAATTAATGAAGATTTATTCAGTTGGAGAAATAAAAAAATTAATCAAAAATAAATTTGAAATTTTCAAAGTTTTAGGAGACTATGATTTTAACAAAAAATACAACAAAAAGAACTCTTACAGAATGGTTTTTGTATTAAGGAAGATGTAAAGCC
>CAYHXI010000060.1:0-8108 GCA_964360565.1 uncultured Methanosarcinales archaeon
CCATTATTTTTGCATCATGATTTGGTTTTTGAAGACTGAATCCTTGAGGAACTGCTTCTGCACATGTTTTGCAGCTTTTATCCACCATAACTTTTCCTTCTGGACAAACACATTTATTGCCTCCAACTAATATCATATCTGGAGGGCATGATAAAGGTTGAGGAGTTGATTCAACAATTATTGGAGGACGTGTAGGTTCAGGAACTGGAGTTCTAGTAGGATCTCTTGTGCGAGTTGGTGTAGGTTCTGGAGTTGGAGTTCTTACAACATCTGGAGGAGGGCATTTTGATCTAAGAATTGAATGTATTCCATTTATTATTTCTTCTTTTTCTTTCTCCCACAAATCTATACAGTTATTTGTTAGTTTATCTAGCTCTTCTTTTGTTCTGCCTCCTCCGCAAATGTTTCTAATTTTTTCTCTATCTACTCCATACTCGCTTAATTCATTCAATATTTTTTCATCGCATGCTAAAATTTTTCCTATTTTTTCTCTGCATTTTGGAGAGCCAGTGCTTACTGCATCGCAAGCTTCTGAGACGTGAAAATCAAGAAACTCTGTAAGGTCCATTTTTGGATTTTTGCAGAAATTCTGCATTATTTCTTGAGTCAATATTTGAGGGCCAAGTCCTCCTATAAAATTTGCTGGATTTTCCATTTCGTCAAAATGTTTCTTTGCATCATTTAATGCTTCGCCTACTTGATTTGCAATATTTTCTAAACTGCAAGGAGAATTAGGATCTTTTGGAGATTTAGGCTCTGAAGGAGCGGGAGTTGGTGACTGTTTTGGAGTGGTTGTTGGAGATGCTCCTGGAATGGGAGTTTCTTTAGGAGGTGCGGAAGGAGGTTGAGACAGCCAGTTAGATTCAGAAATTCCATGTGTCGGTGTAATGGGCGGACGCCAAGCAATACTACTTGGAATTTCTGGTGTGGAAGGAGGTTCTGCTAGCCATTTTGATTCTGAGATGCCGTGTGTTGGCGTGATTGGAGGACGCCAGGTTAATTCTCCTGCAGAAGAAGTTGTTTTTTTGGAAGCATCAAATAATATTTTTGCAATTTGTTTTATTTCTGGAGGAGTTTGTTTAACTGTTTGCGGTTCACAATTAAACAATACATTTGAACTGCAATGTATTGTTGAGCCGAATAATATTCCTGGATTGCACAGTGTTATTGGTTTGCCTGATTTTTCAAATATTTTTTTCTTAACAGAACATGTGGCTGGACATTTAATTGTACTGTATAATTCTTCTACTTTTTCAGAGACTTTGTTTGTGTCGCATAATTTTCTAGCTCTTTCTTCTCCATCCTTTAAAGGATTGAAATGAAAAATGTTTCCTTCTTTTTCTTTGCAAAAATTTTTAGTCCAATAACCTTCTTTTGCTTCTCTTCGAATTGTATTTAAGCCACAATTTAATTCATTTTCATTAGTTCCTATTCCTGAAAAGCCTTTGGAATTCTTTTCTAAATCATAAGAAGGAACTCCTTCCATTATTTGAGGTAAGGAAGTTTGTTCATCTGCGCTTTGAAATCCAGTTATTTGTGCAGAAACTGAAACTGTACTGGAGAATAATAAGATTAAGATGGTTGCTAATAATAGATATTTATTTTTCATGATTTCCTCTTTTTGTTTAATTGTTGTTGAGGAAATATATAAATGTTGTTGCTCTCTATTGCGGAGGAGGAGAAATAGAGCAAATAATTGCTCTTGCTAGTTTAGACTGGTCTGAATCATTTTCTTCCGCAATTTGTTTTAAACTTAGCGAATTCCACTAGTTTTATACTAGTGGTTCTTGACATTATGGATGCTGAGATGGAGAGTGTTTTGGATGAGCTGAAACTAAATTAGAAATGTTTTTATAGCTCTGTTGTTTTACATGATAAAAAAAGGTGAACTATGAATACTGATTATGTTTTGCTGGGACTATTTGTTGCATTAATGCTCTTATTCTTGCTGAAAAATAAGAAAAAAGTGCAGATGCAGAAAATGCTTTTTCCTCTACTCTATTTTGTCATGTACCGAACAAAGTTAGGATTAAAGTGGATGGACAACATGGCAAAAAGATTTCCTAAATCTCTGCATTACTTTTATTCTGTAGGAGTATACATTTGCTTCTTAGGAATGGCTTTTATTTGTTGGCAAATAATTAAATTAAGCATAGACTTAATATTAAAGCCGTCGATGCCTCCAGCAATACAGTTAGTACTTCCAATTGAAGCTAAAGGAATATTCTACATTCCATTTTCGTACTGGATAATTTCGATTTTTATAATTGCAGTTGTGCATGAATTCTCCCACGGTGTAGCCTCAAGAATTTACAACATTCCTGTAAAAAGTTCAGGATTCGCATTCTTAGGAATAATACTTCCTGTAGTTCCTGCTGCATTTGTTGAACCAGATGAAAAAAAATTGTTAAAACAAAGCTGGAAAAAACAAATTGCCGTATTTGCTGCGGGACCGCTTGCGAATATAGCTTTGGCTTTTTTACTTATAATCGGTAGCTTCGCTCTAAATCCATTAATGGGAGTGTTCTTCGAGAAAGGAATTTCACTCGCTTCTGTTGAAGAAAATGGACCTGCTTTTACCGCTGGAATTAGAGCTGGAGAAGTAATAACTGGGCTAAATAATGAGAAGGTAAATTCATTGAGAGAATTTAGAACATTATCTGCTAAATTTAAAGAAGGCGAAGAAGTATTAGTTAAAACTCTAAAGCAAGAGTACAAAGTAAAGCTGGCGAAAAAAGACAACAAAGTAATCTTTGGTTTCAGCATATCTAATGTTCCTGCATTTAATACTTCGCTTGTTGAAAAAATTGGAAGCTGGGCTCCAGCATCGTTTTTATGGTTGCTTAAGTTATACGAACTCTTAATAATGCTTAATTTAGGAATAGGACTGTTTAATTTACTTCCAATAGGGCCTGTCGACGGCGGAAGAATGTTCTCTGCACTAATCGGAAGAGTAATTCCAACACACTCTAAAAAGATTTGTTCTTGTGTTACTTCTTTTTTTCTTGTGATATTGATTGTGCATGTGGTTAAGGCGTTTGTGTGAGATGGTTTTTTATTTTTTCCTGTATTGCAATATCATAAATGTAGGGTAGTTCATTCCTTTAATGACTTGTTCGCTTGCTGGAAAGTCAGTTTGCTCTTCGAATAATTCTAAAGTTGCTTCTGAGAGTATTGATTGGTGTAGATATTCCATCATGGTGTGGAATTTGAGTAAATCTTTATAATTTCTACTAAAATAGATAGAAAAGACTAAGTTATTTATGTATATTTTACTATAAATAACTTAGTTATCTCGTTATTTTCTAGAAAGATTTATAAATGAGGATGTTTTAATGAGCGATATGTACATCGAAAGAGACATTGAAGGGAATGTTAAGAAATGGCTAGATAATAGAGAAATACTAATAGTGAGAGGACCCAGACAGAGTGGAAAGACAACACTGCTCAAAAAACTAAAAGAGCACTTGCAAAAAAATGGAATTGCAGAAACAAATATCAACTATTTAACTTTTGAAGATGACTTAGCTAGAATGAAATTTGAAGACGACCCAAAAAACTTCATACAATCGAGATTGAGGGAAGGAAAGACATTTTTTCTCTTTGATGAGGTACAATATGTTAATGATGCAGGGAAAAAACTTAAACTCATTTTTGACATTTATGAAAACATAAAGATAATAGTTACAGGTTCTTCCTCATTTGATTTAACAACTCTAGGAAAATATCTTGTTGGAAGAGCCATATTTTTTGATTTACTTCCTTTTAGCTTTTCAGAATTTCTACAAAGCAAAGGAGAAAACTATAGGCGAGAATATGAAAGAGTGAGATATAAATTCGGAGTGAACGTTTTGCCAGAAAAACAACCTTTTCTTGAAGAGTTCAATACATTTCTTCACGAGTATTTAACTTATGGTGCGTATCCGAGCATAGTGCTAGAAAAGGATACTGAAAAGAAGAAAGAATTGTTGAAAAATTTTTTCATAACATATATAGAAAAAGATGTTGTGGTTAGATACGGCATGAAATACCGAGAAAAAGTAGTTTTAGTTCTCAAAGCACTCTCAGCGTCTCTTGGAAACATTCTGAATTATGGAACGCTCACGAATATTACTGGGCTTAATTATGTTGAACTTAAGGAAATACTATCCATACTTGAAGATTCATATGTGATAACTATTGTAAAACCATACTATAAAAACCTCCTTAACGAATTAAGAAAAAATCCAAAAATCTATTTTGTCGATTATGGATTTAGAAATTACTTGATGGAAAATTTCGAGTCTGTACAATTTGACCATTTGTATGAAAATTTTGTTCTTAACAGATTAAAAGAATATTATAAAATCAACTATTGGAGAACTGCAGCAAAAACTGAAATTGATTTTGTATTGCAAAAAATAGACTCAATTATTCCGCTTGAGGTGAAGACAACACCAAAGACCACTAGAGCATTGAGAAGTTTTATACAGCATTATTCTTCAACAAAAGCAATTATTGCAAACTTGAAAGAAAACAGAAAAGAAACAATAGAAAAGTGTGACTTTTTAACAATTCCTTTTGTGCAGTTATGAACCTAACCAAAATCACCTGCCCTCCGTTGGGAACGAATACTTATGTTGTTATAGCTGGAGATGAAGCAATAGTTATCGACCCTTCTTATCAATCTGCTTCAAAAATTTTAGAGCAGATAAAAAACTTAAAATTAAAATATATCATAAACACTCACGGTCATCCAGACCATACTTGGGAGAATCAAAAGTTAAAAGAAAAAACTAATGCAAAATTATTGATTCACAAATCAGATTCTCATTTGCTGAAGAACCCTGAATTTGAGACGCCGATTCCTTTTACATCTAGCGTTGCTGATGGATTTTTAGAGGAGGGGAAAACAGTGAATTTAGGAAAATTAAAGTTCAAAATTATTCACACTCCAGGACATTCTCCAGGAGGAGTTTGTTTGTACGAACAAAAAGAAAAAGTTTTATTTTCAGGAGATACATTATTCAAAGGAACGTATGGAAGAACTGATTTACATCATTCTGATTCTGCTGAAATGAATTTAAGTTTGAAGAAATTGATGAAATTACCTGACGACACAAAAGTCTATTCTGGGCATGGGAAAGAGACTACGATAAAGGAAGAGAGGAAGTGGGTTGAAAAATAATTCTCAAAACACAAACACTTTATCTTTTGGCATGATTTTAGTAATGTCTCCTTTGATTAGCAGTCCTGCAAGGTCTCCTTTGTTTGCTTGAGAAACAGATGTGCCGTCTTTAATTTGCAAGCTGGTTATTTTTTGCTCGCAAACTCCTACTTTGTCGCCGATGATTAGTATATTATCATTAATCTTTAGGCTTCCTGCTTCTATTTTTACATCAACAGAATTAACTTTCTTGTAAACTTTAGTTATTATGCCTATGTATTTTTTGGTTTTTGTTGCTCGGGAACCTTTAATTTCAGCCCATTCTTTCATTGGTTTGCCAACGTAAAATCCTGTGCTTAACCCTCTGTTATGAGCAGTTTTTGCCTTTTCAATCAATCTTTGTTTTGCAGGCTCATCTAGTTTTCCTTCAAAAAACAAATCAATTGCTTCTTTGTAGCATTCGACCACTATTTTAACATACTCTGGACCTTTATTTCTACCTTCGATTTTGAATACATCTATCACTCCAATTAATTTGTCGATAATTGGCAGCGTGCACAAATCTTTTGGCGAAAGGGCATAATTAGGACCTATCAATAATTCTTTGTCAGGCTCTTCTGAATCAACTATTTTGTACTGTCTCCTGCAAGGCTGCAAACATTCGCCTCTGTTAGCCGAACAATTGAATAAAAATTGAGACATGAAACATCTGCCGGAAATCGATAGGCACATCGCTCCATGAATAAAGCACTCTATCTCTAGCTTTGTTTTCTTTTTTATTTCTTTAATTTGTTCAAGAGAACATTCTCTTGCAAGAACCACTCTCTGTATTCCGAAATTTTTCTGATAGCCTTTTAGCGCTTCACTATTAGATACTGATGCTTGAGTTGACAAATGAATTTCTAACCCTAACTCTTTAGCTTTTTGAATTACTGCCAAATCCCAAGCGATTATAGCATCAACATTTGCTTCTTTTGCTTTTTTTAACAACTCTTCAAGAATTTTTAATTCATTCTCATAAATTATTGTGTTGACAGTTAAGTACGCTTTGACTTTGTTTTCGTGGCAGATATCAACCACGTTCTTTATTTGATTTATTTCAAAATTTTTGGCATTCGCTCGCATATTAAGAATTTTTGCACCAAAATAAATCGCATCACAGCCAGCGTTAATCGCAGAGCTAAGCATAGCAAAATCGCCAACTGGAGCTAATATTTCAGGACGGTTCATGATTGATGTGATACGAGAGAGATTTATAAGAGTTGAGGAAGTTAACTGATGAGATTGGAGTTTTGATATCGCAATATCAGAAATAGGCTGAGTTTTGATATTGTGATGTCAAAAGTGCTGTTTTCTAACGAAAGATTTAAATATTACTTTGTACGTATTAAGTAATACTATGGAAACAGTAACAATTAAGATGGAAGGTGTTATGTTGGGAGAGCTTGATAAAAAATTAGAAGAAAATTTGTATAGCACTAGAACTGAGTTTATTAGGGATGCGATTAGAGAAAAACTTTCTGAGTTGGAAAAAGACAAAATGCTAAGAAGTCTCATGCAGTTAAAGGGAGCATCTAAAAGAAAAACAAGTGACGAAGAATTACACGCTGCCGGAGAAAGAGTGTTTAAGATGATTGAGAAAAAGTTTAATATTAAATAATATCTTGTTTTTTTATTTTTTTTCACACCCTCACCAACCACTTCGGTAAATACGTATATTTGTATTCTTCGAAGTTGATTAGAGTTGTGTGGTCTTTGGCATTTTATTTCTTTTTCAAATCGCTTGATTTTTCAACCAATTTATCAAAATCTGATTCAAATAATCTGTCTTGGATGATTCTGTATTTTTCGAACTCGGTTTCTGCATGCTGTTTTGCTATTTCTGCAGTTATTTTACCTGGATTTTTTAATATCTCTCTTTCATCGAATTCTAAGAATAAATCGAGCCTTTTTGTCCAATCTTCCATGGTCATTGGTATTTTTCTTTTCGCTCTTTCTTCTGCTAAATCAAGATATGCACTCACTATTCTTCCTAATGATTCTAGTTCTTCTTTTGTTAAATAATTCTTTGCAATAGATACATCTGTCTTTATAATTTTGCCTTCAGGAGAATTCTTCCAAGAAGTCAATCCCATATATTCTTTTTTAGCATTTGCTCGATTCATGATTAGTTCAGGTGCAGTGTTTTTGTGTATTGCATAATGCAACTTGTTTTGAACTTTTGCAAAGAATTCTTTGGTTGTTTCTGCATTTTTGTTATAATCTAAACTTGTTGCATAGATATCAGTGATTTTTTGGTAAAAATTTCTTTCGCTAAGTCTTATTTCTCTGATGTCTGCTAAAAGTTCATCAAAATAGTTCTGGTTTAAGAAATTTCCATTTTCCAATCTTTTCTTATCTAAAACATATCCTTTAATCGCGAATTCTTTGATAATTTTTGTGGCCCAAATCCTGAATTGTGTAGCTCTATGTGAATTAATTTTATATCCTAATGAAATAATTGCATCTAAATTGTAAAAATCAATGTCTCTTTGCACACTTCTATTCGCTTCATTTTGAACTATTAGGAATTTCCTAATAGTTGAACTTTCAGCTAATTCTTTGTTTTGATAAATATTTTTAAGATGTTCGTTTATTGTTGGAATGGAGACATCAAAAAGCTTTGCCATCATTTTTTGAGAAAGCCAAACAGTTTCATCTGCATATTTTACCTCAATAGATTCCTCTCCAGACTGAGCAGTGAATATTAAAAATTCTGCTGTGCTGTTTCGTATTGCTAAATCTTTAGTCATTTATTAGTTGAGTATTATTGCTGTGCTTTTAAATCTTTTTTATTTTTTTTCAGTATTTGAGTTAATGAGTTGAAGTGAAGGGTTGTAGATAAATGGGGATGTATCTAAAGTAGGTTTTTTAAACTTAGCGAATTCCACCAGTTTTATACTGGTGGTTTACTAGCGTAAAC
>CAYHXI010000061.1:0-8078 GCA_964360565.1 uncultured Methanosarcinales archaeon
TTTTTCTTGCATCATTTACCTCTTTTGATTTATTGTATATTAGGGAATATATAAAGTTAACTCGTAGTGTATAAGGTCGTGACATATGTCACTGCCCTTTAAATTCAGACTTTGTTCTGAATTTATGGGGTGATGTAGATGAATAAAGAAGAGATTAGAAAAGAATTCTTTAAACTTAAGAACAAAGGTTTTTCTTACGCTAAATGTAAGATTATTTTGAAAGCTCAGTTTGAATATGCTGTTACTATCAGAACTTTAAAGAGGTGGATTAAAAGACTTGATGAGGGTAATTGGAATCTATGTGACACTTCAAAAAAACCACATAACATACACTACAAGATAACTCAAGAAATAGAAAAAGAAATAATACATCTGAGAAACAAAACAGGATGGGGTCAAGAAAAACTTTATCCTTATCTAAGTCATTTGGGAATTTCTCAGACATCAATTAAGAGAATAATAAAGAAAAACAAATTATGTAGAGAAACTACCTCTAAAGGTAAGAGAGTGAAATGGGTGAGATTTCAAAGAGAACACCCAAACAGTTTATGGCAAATAGACCACACGGACGAGCAAGATAAAATAAATTGCTACACGTTATCAATATTAGATGACTGTTCAAGATACAGCATAGCACTAGTCAAACTAAACCAAGTTACAACTGATGTTGTAACCCATATTCTCGACAAATTAATCAAAAATCATGGCAAACCAAAACAAATTCTAACAGACAATGGAGGAGCATATGGTCTCAACAGCAGACACAGTAGATTCGACAGATGGTGTAGAAAAAGAGGAATACAACACATAAGAACCAAAATACACAGCCCAACAACAAACGGAAAAGTAGAAAGACTATTCAAAACAATGGACGAAGAAATGAACTTCTGCAACAACGACTTAGAAAACTTTCGAATGAGATACAACCACTTCAGACCGCACAGCAGTCTGAAGGGCAAAAGCCCCGCAGACATTTATCATGATTTCGCTAGCTTATTCTAGCTAGTGACATATGTCATGGTCCAATACATAAAGTTAACTCGTAGAAAACTTTATAAAATCCAGAGTATTACTATGCTCTAAAGAGGGATGAATGGCTTTAGATTTTAAAATTGAAACACCTGAAGAAAAAAAGAGGAAGAAAGTTTTGCTAGATTATTCTTTAAAAATTGGAAGTGTTATTTTAGTTCTTTTGTTAATATGGTTTTTCTTAAGATATGTTGCTTTTGATGCTAACTCGCCAAAGATAATTATTTCATCTCCTGATGATAATTTAACTACCCATAATGGGGAAATTGAATTCAAATATACTGTTTCTGACTCATCTCAGTTGTCATCTTGCGAACTTTTATTGAACAATAATGCAGCGACAAATTTATCTACTAAAAAAGAAGAGATTCAATCTCACAAAGCAAATCTTTTAACCGGAATGTATGAATGGCAAATAGCGTGCACTGATAAAACTATTCTTAAAAACAAAGGTTTTAGCGAGAAAAGAAAACTAAAAATTGTTAAACCGCTTCAAATCAACAACTTAACAAAATTTGAAGCTCCAGAATTAAAAGAAGGTGCATTAATATTGTATACTCGAACCGCAAAAGATTCTCAAGGTTTTGAAGCAGTGCAAATCCTTCCTAAAAATGCAGGAATTTTAACAAATCAAACTGCACTAAATTTAGGAGGATATTTATCAATTGGCCTTTGGGGCAAACCTAATCTTGCTGCACAAACAATAACTCTCTTCACAGATAAAGATAATTACAAAGTGTATTTGCCAGAGTACAAAAATGCAACAAATCTTTTATTCTATGTTGCAGATGACGGTTCAACATATCATTCTTTCTCCAGCAAAAACTACAACAAAGCAACTAATGGAGGAAGAGAGACTCCAGATTTAAGTTGGGAAGAAGCTTTAAGTGAGAAGTATTTGGCGAGAGGGAAGTAGTTTTACTTTGAAAATATATTTTACACCATCGAAGTTAATATAAATAAAAACAATTTCTAATTTTTCAATGAACAAAATATTCATTTTTGACTACGATGATACTTTAGCATTCAACATGATTGATTATTCTCTTGCAAAGATCAAATTCTTAGACTGGATAGTCAACAAAATCGGTCCGAGAACTCCTGATTTAGATGAAATTGTTCTTTTAAACAGCAAAATAGACAAAGAGGCAGTTCCAAAATTAGGTTTTTCAATACAAAGATTTCCAACGTCTATGATGGAAACTTACAAAACTATTTGTGAGCAATTAAGAATTCCTGTTGAAGCGAAGGATTTGCAAACTGAGTATAACATTGGAATGATTGCATTTGATGAATCCTCTTGGAAAAAAAGAGGATTGGTTGAAGGTGCAGAAGAAATTCTCAACTATTTAACTGAACAAAAAGATGAACTTATTTTAGTAACTAAAGGAGATTATGAAGTTCAAAACAGAAAATTAAACGCAACAGATTGCAAAAAATGGTTTGGAGATAATAGGCATATAGTTCCTAAGAAAAATAAAGAAATAGTTCTTGAAATTGTTGGTAACAGAGACAAATCAAAAGTCTTTCATGTAGGAAATGGAATAAAAAGCGACGTAGAACCTGCTCTCGAAGCAGAAATCGGAGCGATTTATATTCCTTTTGAAACTTGGGCGTATGAAAGAGAACACAAAGTACTTCCAGAACATCCTAGATTGATTGTTTTTGATAAAATAATAGAAATAAAGAATCAGTATGAGAGGATAAAATAAATGCCTGAATGGAAGTTTATTAATGGACTGAATAATAAAGAAATCAATTCTTTTGACCCTATGTGGTTATATGCTTTAGAAGCTGCTTTAGAATCGCGAGCCACTCCGCTTCAATCAGGATATCATGTAAACACAGGAGCAGTTACTAAAAGAGGAAATGTAGTTTTAGGTTCTAATCATGAGATTGCAGTAACAGATACAATAACGCATGGTGAAGAAGCAGTTATTGTTGCTGCACTTGAAAAATATGGAAAAGACGACCCAATACAAATTATTGCTTTTGCAGGATTGGGAGGAGGAACTATTGGAAGCCCTTGTGGTAATTGCAGGGATGCAATAAAACAATATACTGATTTAGATAATCTAGTTGTAATTAATGCTCCAAGAGATGGAGGAGTGGCAGTAGTTGTTCAAGGAAAAGTATTTTTTAAAGATACATATGAAGAAATAAAAGGCAAAGAGAAAGCACAAATATTGTATTCCCAAGCAAGATATCAAGCACTAAAAGCTGAAAAAAGTAGTTACGATATATATCTTGTTGAATCTAGTCCAAAAATTTATGGAGCTGCCGTTGTGTGCGAAAACGGAGCGGTTTTTAGAGGTAGTTTTAGAGGAAATGTAGCATACCATCCAGATTTACCTATTTCCGCTGCAATTAGTAATTTCAGAGATGGAAGCGATGATCCTACTAGAAGAAATGTTAGTTCTATTGTTGTTGCAGCCACAGAAACAGTTCCAGATGTCATGTACAAAGATAGACAAGACTCTTTAGAATTTGCAGAAGCAATTCAAGCATTAAATAGTAAGTCAGGAATTCCATTGCCAATATATCTAGTTCATGCAAATGAGCAAAAGGTGTTCAAAACAGACACTAATGAATGGCTGCCGTTTAGTTTTTCTCCAAAAAATTTAGGATTGGAAAATGCTGTAGCTAAAGGATATGAAAAACTTTTCGAAAAATAATCATCTATTTAACAATCACTCTTAATTTAGAATATATTCTTTTAGTGAATTCTACTACTTTATCTGCATATTCTTTATCAAGAATAGTTCCATAATACATCATTCCGTTTCTAAAAAATCTTATTTGGTCAGCAAATTGAACATCGCGCTCATCAAAATCTAAAATTCTCAAGAAAGATACTTCTGCTTCGTGTGCTCCTTGACCGACTGCATTATATCCTTCAAGCAGCATTTTTGCTCGTATCAACTCCATTAAAACATCATGACATGATTTTACGAAAGTATTTGCATTATCATTAGTTATCTTAAGTTTACTCAACATATCTATAACACAATTATATCCTTTTTCAGATTCATTAATGAGAAATTTTGCTCTAGAGTTATCTGTACTTTGCTTTTTAACAATGTTCTTGTGGATAAATTCTTCAAATCTTTTTATTGGCTTCAAAATTCAACTCCTCCAATTATTGTGATTCCATTGCAGATGTTTTCTTTTAAATGTTTGTGTATTTCTTTAAAAGCATCGTAGAAATTAATATTAATTTTCCTATCTAATACTTTTTCGTAGATTGATAAATCAACTGTTTTTTCTTTTCTTCCCACTACAGCTATATCTATATCTGAATTAATTATGTCTTCTCCTCTAGAATAGCTTCCAAACAATATTATTGTTGCTCCAGCAAATTCTTTCTCAAGAAAGTCAGCAAGACCAGATTCATAAATTAGTTTCAGATTATCTGCTCTTTTCAGCTGCAGAACTTTATGATTATCTCTGTTTAATTCAATAGACCATCTTTTTGTCATTTTATCCTGCCAAACTTTGATAAACTCCTTTTTTTCTAAATAAGGTATTGCCTTGCTTACTGCCTGTGGAGATACTTTTAGAGAATTTGCAATTTGTCTTTGATTTATAGAAATACCTGCTTTAACAAACATTAGCCTTAAAATTTGCTGCTGAAGATGTGTCAACTCAAATTGATATATGTTAACCATAGTTGATATATATCAACTGAGGTTTATATATCTTTCGATTCAAAATATAAAATTCATCAAACACTCATTACAACATCTTCCATCTCAAATCTTAACTTCGGTTTAGGTTTATCTGTTCCGTAGCCTATGGGGCACACTACTGTTGGAACAAGATTCTGCGGCAGATTAAGAATTTTGGAATATTCTTGAGAATTAAAACCTTCCATTGGACAAGAATCAAACCCTAATGATTTAGCGCCATTTAATGCATTCGATAAAGCGATGTAAGTTTGTTTCTGAGCCCAAACAAGTTTTTGTTCATTGCTCATGTGTTTTTCAAAATTTACCATTATCTCAACATATCCTTTTATGTTTTCTTTGCTTGCTCCATTATCTATCATGGTTTTCTCCAGCAAATCTATGTTCTCTTTTATATTGATATTTGCACAAAATACTAATAAATGAGAACAGTTTGATATTTGAGGTTGATTCCAAGAAACAGGAGTTAATTTATCTTTTGTAGTTTGTTCTCTAACAACAATTATTTTCCACGGCTGTATATTGAATGAAGAGGGAGCGTATCTTATCAATTCTAAAAGTTCATTCACTTTACTTTCAGGAATCTTTTTGCTATCAAACGCTTTTGTTGCATATCGTTCCATAACTATTTGTTTAAAGTCCATAATATTTTAAGAAGTTCAAATGTTTATAAATATAGTTGCTCAAAATTAGTTTTTCTTCCCTAACGCTTCCAATATCTGCACAGAAAGAATTCTTAATTCATCATGAGTTAGAGGTTCTGTTAATTCAACTTCTTTACCATCATCTGAAGAAGTTAATGCTGATTCTGAAATTGTTTTAATTACATCTCCAACTTTATACATTCTGGCTATTTGTCCAAATAATCTGTATGGATTATCGTCAGTTAAAGGATGAACTGCCATGCGCTGAGAGGACTCATCAGATATTTTAATTCCGTCAATATTATCGCACCAATACTTCACTTGATTATTAGTATGACTACCTCCTTCTGGCCTAAATCTTTCGCATTTGTAAACTAAGTATTCGGTCATTAATATTCCACCTTCATAATTATTGAACCATCAGGGAAAAATGAAGTAACATCGTCTCTCAGTCTTATCGCATTATACCAAATAAACGCGTCCTGTTTTACTGCTTTAATTTTTTGGAAAACATAAGAACAGCCTTTATATCCTCCATGTCCGTGATTATCCCCAGGTCTAGGTAGCACAATATATTTTTCTCCAACTTTTAAATCTTTAAAAGTTAACGCTTCGTATGCCTCTCGGCCTAATTCCAAATCTTTCTTCACCAAATCTTCAATGTTTGCCGTCATTTTTGTCCTCCTTTCAATCAGATGTTTTATTCCCGCTGGTTTTACTTTCTTCCCAAGAGTTGCTTGTTATTTTTATGAATTCTGCATTTTTTTGCAGCTCAAGTATACTTCTTGCTCCATTATAACTCAAACCACTTTGTACTCCTTCAACAAGTTTCTTAATAACTGCTTCAACAGGGCCTTTATAGTCTACAAGAGTTGCAATGCCCTCTATGCGAGCATCCAATCTTTCTTTTATTTTTTTTCCTTCCAATTTTTCTTTTCTATCATGAGCGCTTTCATAGCTTGCACTGCCGGAATATTTTTTGAATTTTTTCCCATCCTTCATTAAAATAATTCCAGGAGATTCATCTGTTCCTGCAAATAAAGTTCCTGAAAATATACTGCTTGCCCCTGCTGCAAGTGCTTTAACTATGTCGCCGGATTCTTTTAATCCTCCATCTGCACAGACTGGAATATTATATTTTTTTGCAACTTCGCAAACATCCATTACTGCAGTTAGCTGAGGAACTCCTGCTCCAGATACTATTCTTGTTGAACATACTGGAGAAGGTCCTATGCCTACTTTTAATCCATCTGCTCCTGCTTTAATTAAATCTTCAGCTGCTTGTCCTGTTGCAATATTACCTGCCATTACATCTATGCTAAAATTTTCTTTTAACTCTTGAATGCGTTTTATTGCATAATCTGAGTGGCAGTGCGCGATATCTAAAACTATAACATCAATTCCTGCTTTAATTAATGCACCTGCTCTTTCTATTGTATCTTTAACTCCTACTGCTGCTCCAACCATTAATCGTCCTTTTGAATCTCTGCAGGCATTGGTCCAGTAATCTAGTTTAACAATATCTTGAGTAGTCATTAATCCTGCTAATTTGCCGTGTTTAAGAAGTGGAAGTTTTTCTATTCTGTATTGGTGCAATATTTTTTTTGCATCTTCAATAGAAATTCCATATTCTGCAGTAATTAATTTTTCTTTTGGAGTCATTACCTCTGAGATTTTTCTGTCAAGATTTTCTTCAAATAAATAATCTCTCGATGTAAATATTCCAACAAGCTTTTTCTTCTTAGTAACTAATAAACTTGTTACTTCCTCTTCATTCATCAAATCTATTGCTTCTCTGATTGTTATATTTTCTAGTGTTGTTACAGGATTTTCAATAACTCTACTTGTACTTCTCTTAACTTTTCTAACATAATTAACCTGTTCTTCAATTGGGCAAAATTGATGTACTATTCCTAATCCTCCTTCTCTTGCCATAGCAATTGCCATTTTATGCTCTGTAACTGTTGCCATGTTTGCACTTACTAAAGGATTGTTCAAGTATATGTTTGTAGTAAATTTTGTTTTAAGCTCTCCTTCAGAACGAGAATTTAATGGAGTTCTCTTCGGCACCAATAAAACATCATTATATGTTAATCCTTCTCTCATTTCACATCACCCTTTAATGAAATTATTGAGAAGAGGTATTTAAAGTTATATGCAACTGAAAAATATAGTTGGGAAAGAATAAATGTTTAATAACTTAGTAACATTATAAAAATTAATGTCTGATTTAATCTACTGCGCAATGCCTTCGAGATTAATTCACAGAATGAAAGATGTTATGGATTATGTAACTGGTCAAGGATTAGCTCCATTGCATCCTTTTCAAGCACTGCCCTATGAACGGTTTGAAGGAAATCCTAAAGTTGGAAGAATTAAAGCAATGGAGTATTGTTTGAGATTAGTAACTATTGCCGACAAATTTTACATGTTCGGAGTGTCAAATGGAACATTAGAAGAAGTTGTCTATGCAATAAAAATAAAAAAACCAGTCGTATTACAATTCAAAGGATTTGATTTAGAGTGGCAGAAATTTTATAAAGAATTAGGTTCAAAGTATGGAAATCCTTTAGATAAGATTATAGAGTTAGATAAAGAAACAAATGGAGAATAAATGATAAATCAATTCATCCCTGACAAACAATTTTTAGAATTTCTATTGCGAAGTATGGACGAAGATAAAATAGATGAAGGAGCTAATGAATTAGTTGATGAAATG
>CAYHXI010000062.1:0-8073 GCA_964360565.1 uncultured Methanosarcinales archaeon
GGCGACTTGGCAAATTGGGCAAAAGGAAGTTATATTATTACTGTTAAAACAGATTGGGGCATTACTTTATCTTCACATACTGTAATAATAAAAGATAGTGCAAATTCTTTGGTTGATGCACTATACGTATATCCTCCTAAACCAGCTCAGATAAAACTTAACTCAGACTTGAAAACTAATGATGGAACAATGGTTGCTGGAAAAGTTTATGAATTAACATATTCTGGAGGTTCTTTTAGCTTAAAAGGGTTTAAAAAAGAAACTGGAACGATAGTTACGTTTGTCAGTTCTAAAGCAGAGCTGTATAAAAAACAAATATCTCTTGCAGGAATAATATTTAACATTGATGAAACTACAAAAACAATACAACAAGTTGGAGGAACTGTCACAGGTATTTATGATTTAACTGGAACTTTGAAAGAAATAACTGGAGGACCAAGCGCTCCTTCTGTAGCAGGAACTTTCACAGGCAAATACTTCTTTTCTACAAATTCAATACATTCGAGAATATTTAGAAAATAATTATTCAATTATTTTTTTCTGACTTTAACTTTTGGCAATTTAGAAGGTATTGTCTTAAACCCACAGTACTTCTGCAAAACTTTTGGAATAGTTACAGTGCCATCTTTGTTTTGATAATTCTCTAGAATTGCAACCATGGCTCTAGATGTAGCTACCATGGTGTTATTCAGAATGTGGACTGCTCTTTTGCCTTCTGAAGTCAAATAATTAATGTTCAGTCTTCTAGCTTGGTAATCTGTGCAATTTCCTGCAGAGGTTACTTCTTTGTATGTATTCTGTCTAGGGAACCATGCTTCAATATCGTATTGTTTTGCAAATTTTCCGCCAAGGTCTCCTGAACAAATCTCTATTACTCTAAAAGGAATTTCTAAGCTTTCAAAAAATTCTTCTGTAATCTTCTGCATCTGTTCCAGCATATGAAAAGATTCTTCTGGAGTCGTATAAACTACCTGCTCTACTTTGTTAAATTGATGCATTCTAAACAATCCTTTGGTGTCTACTCCATGACCTCCAATTTCTTTTCTAAAGCAAGGAGTTACGGCACAAAATCTTAATGGAAGCTCATCTTTTCTTAATACTTTATTTTTCAGCATAGAAACCAACGAATGCTCTGCAGTTCCAATGAGATAAAGATTTTCATTTTCTACTTTGTAAATTACTTCTTCAAATGCGGAGAGGTCAACTGCTCCAGATAAGGTTTCTCTGTTCAAAAGCATTGGGGGAACTACTAATTTAAATCCTTTTTTAATGAGAAAATCAACTCCGTATCTTTGCAAAGCATTGTCTAAAATTGCAAGTTCTCCTTTAATATAATTAAATCCCTGTCCAGAAACTTCTCTTCCTTGCTCAAAATCAGCAACACCTAATTTTTCTGCTAATTCTGTGTGAGTTAACAATTCAAAATCGAATTTTTTTGGAGTTCCAACTCTTTTTATTTCAACATTATCCTCTCCAGTTTTTCCTAGAGGAACTGAAGTATGCATTAAGTTGGGAATTCTCATCCAGCAAAAGTTTATTTTTTCTTGAAGCTCTGCAATTTTTTTATCGCTCTCTGCGAGTTTCTGAGGAATTTCTTTTGCTTCATTAACAAATTTTGAAGCATCTTTCCCCTGCTTTTTTGCAAGATTTATTTCTTCAGAAACTTTGTTTCTTCTATGCCTTAAATCATCGTTTTTTTGTTTTTCAGTCTTCCATTCTGAGTCTGCGTTTAAGAAATCATCAACTAATTGAATCAAATGAGGTTTGTTTCTCTTTTTAATATTCTCTTTAACAACTTGAGGATTTTCCCTGAGATAATTTATATCTATCATAGTTAATCAGAAAAAGAACAGTTATTTAAAAACTTTTAGTGGATTTTCGATTTCGTTTAACACTTCCGCTCTTAAATCAAAACTTGTTGCATCAATTATTTTAACATACACACAATCTCCAAGTTTAAAATCTCCCCTAAGAATTACTGGTTTGTAGGCATAATTTCTGCCTGTGAGCGTGTTGTTTTTGCAAAACTCGTCTACTAAAACAAAACCACTCCAGTTAATCCATTTCTTGTTTTGTTTAAGTGATGTTGATTCATAAACTTCTGTAAGCGCTCTTGAACGATTTCTTTTTTCATCTCCAGATATTACATTAGTCATAATTGAAGCTGGAGTTCCATATCTCGAAGCGAATCTTGAAATGTTGCATGAGTCAGGCTGAGTTTCAGAAACTAAATTCAGAGTATCTTCAAATTGAAGTTTAGTTTCGCCGGGGAAACCACAAATGACATCTGTGGAAAGATTGAGCTCAGGAATCTCCTCTCTGAATCGTTCAATTACTTTTTTGTAATCTTCAGCAGAATGCTCTCTTTTCATTGCGCTGAGAATTTCGTTGTTTCCACTTTGAACTGGAAGGTGAAGGAATTTGAAAATTTTAGGATGCTTATAAATTTGAATCAAGTCTTTGTAGAATTTAACGACATGCTTAGGATTCGCCATGCCAACTCTAATCATAAAATCTCCTTCTATTTCAACAATTTCTTGGAGAAGTTTGACTAGATTAGTTCCAATGTCTAAACCATAGCATCCGTTATCCTGCGAAGTCAGCCAGATTTCTTTGCAGCCGTCTTTCACACATTGCTCTATTTCTCGAATGATTTCTTGAATTTGATATGAAAATAAACTGCCTTTCACTAATTTCACTGAGCAAAAAGTGCAGGCGCTGTCACAGCCGCTTGCTATTGGAACGATTCCAATGATTGGATTTTTTCTTACTTTCGGAAGGTTTAGTTTGAATGATTTTTCTTTTGAAAGAAATTCTACTCTGTTGTTTGCTAAAGTTTCATTGACAACTGAATTTATGTTTTTAATATTGTGCGTGTTCAACAAAGATATTTCAGGATACAATTTTTTAACTTCGTTGATTAAACTTCGAGTGAGGCATCCAGCAACAACGATTTTTTTATTTTCGTTGTTTTGTTTTGCAATCCTTATTTCTTTTAATGCTTGATTGTCTCCTTTAACTGTGCAGACGTTAACAACTGTGACGTCGGGAGAATCTTCTTTAATGTTCATTCCTTCTTTTGCCAGAAGCCCCTTCATTATTTCTCCTTCAGCAAAATTAGCACTACATCCGAAGCTTTTAACGTTTATGGAAGTCATGGAAGAATACTTGAAATTAGTGGTTTATATAGGTTTTTATAGAATTAGATTCACTGTCTTTTAGGCGGCTTGTACTTTCTGTCTTTGGCCTGCTCTAAACTGACTACTTTTCTGCAGTCTACACACCATTTTCGCATGGGGCTGTAGCTTTTAACTTTTATTCCACAACGATTGCAGCTTCTTTGCTTTAGTTTCTTAGCCATTAAATTCCTCGAATAAGTATATCTTGACGTTCTCCTTTAAAAACCTTTCGTCGGATTACTACTGAAGGGGGATTTATGGAGTGTGTGATATAGTGGTTGGAGTTTGTCTAAAACTTCATTTTTATTGAAAATTTTGTGGTTTAATACCTCGCCCTTTAGGGCGAAATTTTCAATTCCGAAAACCGAACGGTAAATACCCTGACCTTTAGGTCGGGGATGAGTTCGGTTTTCGTTATTCAATCAGAAAACAAATTCCTATACTTATCATCGAATTGTTCGTAAACGTTTTTCGCATAGTTGAGCTTTAAACTCAATTCACCGCTAGATCTCATAGCATTGTCTAGCCTCTTGAAATATTGCTTCATAGTGTCAAAGATTTCTTTTGCCTGGTCATAATTAGGGCTATTTTTGTTTTCATCAAATCCTATTGTAAGCGCTAAATCAACATTGCTTTTTATAGAACGAACTTTTTCACCAGTGGTTGTATTTTCTTTTTTAAGCATATCGTCAATAGAATTCATTACTGCGCATAGTTGTTCTATTTCGCCTCTGCCAGTTCCAACACTTCTAACTATGTATCTAGTCTCTCCTTTTTCTTTATATTTTCGTATAGTTGTTTCAGCCTTTTGTTTATTTACTGCGTCTATTTTGGAAGTATCTCTTGGGGCACTTGGACTAAACCATGGCATATATTCACCTCTTTTTAGACTTGGTGCGTTTCAGATTATTTAAATCTATTGCAATTGAAGTATATAGTTTGTTTACCATGTTTCTAAAGGTGTTTGTAGATGTTTTTCCTATGGCCTACTTTTGTTACTATTATGGATTGCGTTGTTTCATCTAATGCGATTATTGCTCTATAGTCTCCTATTCTTAATTTGTAATGAGAGTCTCCAACAAGTTTAGTCAAATATGCTTCAGGTCTGACTTTTATTCTGTCAAGAGCATAAATGACTCGATCTTGCACTGCTTCTGGAAGTTTTCCCAGTTGCTTTTCAGCAGTGTCTGAGATGTTTACTGTATACATCACAATCCTCTTTCTTTTTTGAGCTGCTCAAGAGTTTTGCTTTTACCTTCTTTGAATTCTTTTAGAGATATTTCTATATCTTGTTTTGTTTCTTCATTTATCTCCATAGAATCTTCCATTAAATTCCAGATAACTTCTTCATAGCTTTCTTTTTCATAGAGTTTTCTGTTTTTTAGTTCTTGAAGCAGTTCTTCGCTTACTTGAATTGTTGTTGCCATAGCCAATATATAGTCTGCCATAGTATTAAAACCTTCCTATAACTTTTGCGAATTCGTGAAAAACACTCATTCAGCAAAAGTTTATTTTTTATTTCCTTCTTTCCCCTCTGCAGCTAATCTTAATTCAGCTTTAGCTTTTTGATACGCCATGTTAAGCACTTCTTCAATTCCTGTAGAGCTGCTATTTCTCATTTCGTTGATTACTTTTTCTGCTCTGGAATACGCTTCTTGTCTTCCATCGTTCTTTCCTAAATCGTAGCCGTTGCTGTAGCCCCACTGGAAAGTTCCATATAAACCTCCTGCTAAAATCAATGCTCCTATTCCTGTTTTTATTGGTTCCATTTTTGTTTTCTCCGAAATTTTTCTCTATGGAAAAATTTCTCAATTTAACTTTTTATCTTATGTCTATTTCTCAAAAATTCTTTTATATGTCTTGCTGAAGAAAACCCGGAAGATTTCCGGCAAAAGCGCAAAGGTTTCGGTGTGAGCCGGAAATTCAAGCGAAAAGTATATTAACTACAAAATTTTATTCCGGTCTATGCCGAAAAAAAAAGAGGAAACTTCTGAAGAGCATAAGAAAAAACACTCTAAAGATTCTAGAAAGTTAGCTGAAGAAATAGAGAAATCCTCTAGAGAACATGTTGAGGAAGAAAAAGAAATTCTTTACAAAGAACACGAAGAAAAAGTTGAAAGAGATGAAGTTGAGGAGGAGAAGGAAAGGTCTGTTGTCTGAAATAAAAAACTTAAATAAAGATAATTCTGGAAGATATATGACAAAATTGTCCAGAATTATCTAATAGACAATTCCTAAGAAGAATCATACAAATCACAGAATTGTCTATAAATAAAACCAAAATGTGATTTTAAAGGAAAATGTAAAAATAAAGCATTTAGAGAAGTCTATCTTAGTTTACTTGGTGGAAAACATAAGAGCAAAGGTTGGAGTTACTTATGTAGGAAACATTTCTATTGAAAAATTGCACATGATATAAAACTGTGCACTTTAGTGTGCAATTTTTCAATTCCGACAACTCATCTATCCTTTGCGAGGAGCATAAAACTATGGCTTTAGCAAGAGAATAGCTCCGAGCGATGAGTTGTCGTTATGAAGAACAAATAAGACTTAGAAAATTAGGAAAAGAGCTGCCTTGGTCTGGATGTCAAGAACAACCAGTCAAAGACTGATGGTATGTGAGAGGCATTCGCCTCGAACTTCGATAAATGCAACTGGTGGTTCTTGAGCACACTCGCGAATTCTACCTATTTGGTTTACGCAGTAAACCACTAGTATAAACTGGTGGAATTCGCGATGTTTAAGAAATTTGAACATATACGTTCGTTTACTTCTCTAAAAAAGCAGTATTTTTCTCATAGTCAGAAACTAGTTTAAATTTTTGAAGAACATCTTTAAATCCTAGGATTAGTGGAACTTTGTCTGTATTTGCTAACAAAGAAGTAATTTTTAATTCTTCACTTTGGTTTCCTTCTTCATCTATGATTATGCAGGTAACTTTACCTATTTCTGCAGGTATTGAACAAACGGAATTTTTTGATAGGCCGAACATTTTGTATTCTCCAAATTTTTCATGATTTGCATTTTCCCAAATTGAAATGGGAATTACTGAAGTGTGAGCTCCAGTGTCAATAATGGCTTGGTATGGTTTTGTCCATCCATTCTTTGATTTAAATTGAAGCATTCCTTTTAATCTAATTACTTCATGATCTTTTACTTTCTGTAGAATTTCTTTATCGCTGAATTTTTCAAAGAATAAATTAATCCTGAGCATATATATGTTCGCCGCATTCAACAAAAACAACTGGACATTCTCTTCCAGTTTTCTGCGAAGCCTCCTTCTCAACTTTAGCCAAATTCTCTCCGAAGGAAACAACTTTTTTTTCGAAAATAGCTACCCAAATATCTTTATATTTATCAAGTAATTGAGTGTGGTTTTTTTCTGCCCACCTAAGATCTTCCCAAAATCCTTTTACGTTAAAAGCCATATTATTTTAGTGGCATTAAAAGTATTTAAAACTTTTGTAAAACAGTACGTGTTTAGCACCCTAAGGTCGAAATCCAATCAATTATCGACGTGAGCGCGTTACGGGGGGTTGTCCCTTACGGGGACGTAGCGCCTACTGATTATGCTCAAGGATTTCGAAGGCGCTAAACACGTACGTAAAACATCTTCTTCAATCTATATTTTCTAGAATGGATATATATATGCTCTTGTTCTTTTTACTCTTTCTAATAGTTTGTAATATTTAAAGAGGTGCTTCATGAATAAATGGCTAAGTGTTGAGTTATCATTATTATTGTTAGTTTCTCTAGTTGCTTTTGCTGGATTTGTGGGTTTTAGTGGCTCTAATGATTTAAGCGGAAGCTCTGTTAATGATTTAACAGGTTATGCTGTTACTTGTGGAGGTCCTTCTTTTGGAACTTGTCCTCAAAACTATCAATGTAGACAGGTTTCTCAACAGTGTGTAAAAAAAAAATTTGGAAGATGTACTAGATACTCTCCAGTTTATGGATGTGGCTATGCTCCACAGAAACCAACACCTACTCCTAAACCTATTCAGACGCCAAGTCCTCCAGGTAAGGATGAGTTTGTATTGCGTTGCTCTTTTTTTAAAAATGGACAACCAGTTGATGGAACTTGTGGGGTAAACTATCGCGCTAACCCAATCCAGAATAATCGTCAGTTAATGTTTAATTCTAATTGCAATGTAAAGAGAGACAAAGTTTGTTCAGGTAATATCCCTCGCTGGATTTTTAGCCCTGAAGATTCAATTGAAATATTTGCTTCAGGTTCAGGATCCAATGGTGTAAATTGTTTTGTTGGCAGTATTTCTAGTGGAGGATTAGGATTTAATTCAAAAATTGTTGCTATGCAATATCGTTTTGCAATCCCTCCATTCGATATCGCTTCACTTACAGACTCACATAATTATTCAGCCATTAAGAGTCCATCCAATTACGTATATGTTGATTTTAATTGCTAATTGTAAAGGACGTTGTGATGCAACTGGAAAGAAATGCGGCTCTGGAAATAATGGTGTTGAAGACTCAGCTTGTAAAATCTAAGCTCTCTAACACTTACGACAAACGACTTACAAACTCAATCCCCTTCTTCGCAAACATTTCTTTAGGCCGCTTTAGAGAAATAAATTTCTTTTAACCGCAGCCCCGATCTTCAGCTTCGATGTTTTATTGAAGTTCTTGGCTGCGGAGAAATTAGTGCCTCCGGCAAAAATATCTATTATGGCGTTTCAGCTCGAAGAGCTGCTTTTGTTACCGCTCGCAGACGGTTTGAAAGAACATCTAGCACGAAATTCTGGCGAGCGGAAAAGAAATTTTTTTTAAGCTCAATTATTAAAAGAAAAATAGAAATCTCTGATAACTTCTTAAAACTCCACCGCACATTCTTCTCCTGGACAGCCGCCGGAGTATTCTGTTTTAACTTTCAAAG
>CAYHXI010000063.1:0-7999 GCA_964360565.1 uncultured Methanosarcinales archaeon
CTATCAGGAATTGATAATTTCCACCACTTTCTCTTTACTTTTAAAGCCGCGAATTAATCTAACTTCTTTCTTCAGCTCTTTTCTTAAGAATCTTATTAGCTCGATATTTGCTTTGTTGTCCTGCGGAGGAGATTTTATATTTACTTTCCAGACTTCGCCTCGCTCAAGTATTTCGTTCTTATTAGAATTTGGTTTAACTTTGAGGGTTATGAGAGTCATGGAATATGAATTTTTTATTCGATCACTTCAATTTTTTCAGCGATTTGCAGGTAATAATTCTTTTTCAATTTCTTCTAACTTAGTTACTGCTTCGCTGATTCTAGCTAAAAGAACTGATACTCCATTCTTTCTTGGTACTGGTATTGATTTAGTTAACTCTTTTGCAACAGATACAACTTTTTGTATGGCTGTTTCAAACACTATTTGTCTTTGTACGTCGTCCATTTTTTATCCTCCAATTCATTTTCTTTTTGAATATAACTTTTTCTTTTCTAAAGAAAAAGTTATTCAGGCGCGTGTTTAACCTTTATTTCTTCTGTAGCAGTTTGTAAGTGATCATAGCTCAAATCTATTTTGAGCTCGGTTTCATAGTCTCCTTTTTGGTTTATTTGTTGATCACACGTTATTATCTTTGTGCCATCGTATAATGTTATGTCTCCTTCTACTCCTTTGCCGCTTTTTACATCAAATCCTGTGCAGCTTAACCCTTCCATTCCTGCATCTACGCGAACATGTACTTTGTTTTTATCTCGAGTTAGTTCACAACCATTGCTTTCTTTTCTATAAATTTCTCCTGAGCCTGGTTTTTTTATTTCAAAGCTTATTCTTAATTTGTCTTTTCCTACTGCTGATTGTTGAACTTTTTGTACTTGTAATGGCGCTCCCGAATTAAATACTGGCTTTGCTTCATTTACAGTACACACTCCTCCTTCAGTTGTTGATAACAAGTCTGTTTTAACACAGAGTTTGCTTACGACTTTTGTTGAGTAGAGGTAGCATACATCTGCTCGTAATGGAAATGCTAATTCATTTCCTTGAATTGCTGTAGCGTGATTTATATCTTTAAATGATACAAAATGAGGACTTGTTTCTATTACTCCACCAGACGCATCTTTTTTTCTTGATTCTAAGTCAGATTCTGGAGTTTTTAAAAAATCTTGTTCTGCTCTTCCGAATTCTTGTGGTTTGACTCCAGATAATTTAACTCTTGCTTTTGTTTTAGAAACATCCGATTCTCCTTTGTTTTGAATTTTTATTGTAACATCGAATGGGTCGTTGCCGCCGTCGAAAACTTCTTTTCTCAGCTGATCGAAAGAAACAATTAGAGCGTCATTTCCGCCGATGAAAGGTTGTATTGTGACTACTTTTTGTGTTTCAGTTGTGCAAGAAGCAATAAATAAAACTAGTAATGTTAAAATTCCAATTAAATATTTATTTTTCATACAGTCCTCTTTTATAGGTGTTAGCTATTAAGTATAAGCGATTAGCTAAAGGCCAATTCCCAATAGCTAATACCTAATTACCTCTTCATTTTTATAAACTTTTCTATCATATAGACTATAGAGGGCTTTGAATAACCCTTTTTTATAGTTGGCGACGAAAATAGTTGTATGCTCAGTTGAGTCCCAACTATTTAGAAAACGAAACTATTGTCCTATTATTTGTTTCGTTTTCTATCACATCAATATTCAAAGCACTCTTATGAGGAGTTTGACTATGGATAATTCTGTTGTTTGAGAATTATCCAGATAGAAAATTATGTGCTAAATGCTGTATGATTAACAGAATTTTCTATATTTTCTGATGGTTTTTCAAACTCCTCTATATAAACGAAAAACAACAAACTACTGACCACAGACCACCAGCCACAGACTACTGACCACCAACTAAATGGGCGTTCTTAGAACTTCTAATTTTCTTGAAATTTGACTTCTGTAACCATATCTTAAATCTACGCTAAGTGTTGTTACTGCTCCTGTTGTCGGAAAACTTCTTGTGTCTACTTTACATGTAAATATCGCTTCGTTGTTGATTAATCGTGCATTTCCGTCAGTTAATTGACAGCTTGGAGTTATGCTTACTCCTCCTATTCTTACATCAAATACTTGAACTCTGTCGAGGTCGTTAAATCTATCAAGGCCTACATATGGACTGCATTTTGTCAAGTATTCTCCTCCGAATCTGAATAAATCTCCCGACCCTACATTTCTAACTTTAAATTTTAGAGTTGCACTTCCTTTTACTGCGCTCACATCAACAGAAGATACTGCAACTGGAGCGCCCTGAGTTCCTAATGAAAGCGCTTGTGGCGTGCATACTTTTCTTTGTGAATAACTTCTTGGATCTGAGTCTAAACAAATATTTGCTTCTGCAATTGTTTCATAAGAATAGCAAGCTGTTGCAACTATTGGAGTTTCATAGCTTTCTGTCGGTAATTTTGAAGGAGTTGATCTGAATTCTGTCACTCCTCTTCCTCCAACTAATGATGTTGATGTTTTGCCTTCTACTTTTTCTATTTGTGCTCCTGTAAAAGGCACTCCTGTTAATATTCTTGGGTCAAAGCCGCTCAAATAAATTCTGTCTCCTGGATAACCTACTTCTTTTGCTCCTCGGTTTTCTACATTAATTATAAAGAATACTTCGTCACTGTCAAAAAGTCTAGATGGTGGTTGGTCTGAAACAAAACTAATTGCTAATCCTTCAGAGCCTGTTCTAAATTTTTCGTAGAATTGAGTACTGCCTGGCTGTGTTGGTTGTTGCTGCTGGCATGCGACCACAAATAACAATAAAGCCAATATTAAAACCGCTTTTTTCATGATAAGAGGGAAGATATACAAAATACTATATAAAACTTACTTCTTCACAATCGTTATCTGCTTAGAAATAGTCTGTACATATCCGTAATTTACATCTGCAACAAGTAAAGCATTAAATGTTCCTTCTTTTCTGGAGTATTCTCTTGCTCTGCAGTTGATTCTCGATTCTGTTTTTTTAATTTCTAGTTGTTCTTTGGAGCACTCTAGTTTTTCATCTCCTAAAAATATTTCTAGCTCAACTTCTTGTCCGGATATTTGTTTTCCTTTGCAATAGTCTCCGAATGTTTTTTCTGCTACAATTATTCCTCCTCCTTCGTTTCTTAAATAAATATCAAAAATTGGAATCACTCCCGCTTCATTTATTTCCATTCTTGGCTCGATTCGAGTTATTGTTACTGGAGCTCCCTGTCCTCCTGAAGTTGACAATGTATTTACAGTACAAGCTTTTCTTTTATCGATTCCTGTTGGATCTGTGTCTACACAAACGCTGAATCCTGCGTGAGTTTTGTATGGGAAGCATGCTGTAAAAGAAATATCTATTGGTAATTTTTGTTGTTGTGTGGCTAAATTTTTTGTTCTGGCTGAAAATTGTTGTTGATTTTCTTCTCCGTATAGCAGTCCTTCTTGTTTGCCTAATAAATTAAAAGTTCCAAATGGTTCCACTGTATCAACATATTGGTTCGGTACATTTAGAGAATATAGTCCATTTGTTATTCCAAATGCTCCAACGTTTTTCATGTAGACTGCTATTGCATTGTTTGAATCTTCATATGCTTGATATGAAGGCATATCTTTTACAAAACTTAATTCTAGCGCTTTAGTTCCTTTTTCGATAAGAACTGTTTTTCCGCCGATAAATCCGCAGCTGGTTAACAGTACTAAAAACAAAAATGTTATTATCAAAATCGTTTTTTTCATTTTAGTTTGGAGCTGATTTTACAAAAAAACTCGTCTTTGTTTCAACATCGAAATTATATTTTGTTATTACTTTGAAATATTTTTGAACAAATTGTTGTCTGCCCATAAAAGATGTTAATTCTGAGTTTGGAATAGTCATTCTTGCTCTGAAAACTACTGCATTTGTTGATTCGTCAAAAACTATTTCTTTTAAGTCTTGAGAAGATAAATAATAAACATTTTCTGCTTCGCTATTGCATCCGTTTTTTTGCTCTTCAAGTAATACATCGCAACTTCCTGATTGAATATTTTCAAATCCAGTGAATCCTTCTATTTTGATTTCTTTTGGAACAATCAAATAAATCGCTGAGACTTCTTTTATTTTACCATTCCATAGATTTCTCAAGCTGAGACCTAATGAAAAACTAGTTGTTTCATCTGAAATGCTTACTATCGGTTTTGAACTTAGTTCCATTCCAACTTCAACAGGCCCTTTTGTGTACACTGCAATTGGATTTTTGTCTTGAATTCTTAAAGAATCTAAAGGTTCTATTCCTTTGGTTCTTAACCCCCTCATAGTTTCTTCGTTCATGAAGTATCCTTTTAAGTATGCTGATGTTGTAAAGTCTTTGACTCTCGCTCGCATTAAAAGTTCGTGAGCTCCTACATCGACTTTTGTACATTTTTTTTCTTCTTCTTTTGCTTCTTTTTTACAAATCCACGAGCATTCTACTGTTTCTTCTACATCAATTATTTGTTTATATTCTAGTTTGGGATAAATTTCATCTGCTCTTATTCTATTGCCCGGCAAAACAGAATCAGGATCTATTATGCAATTTATTAAAACATCAACAGGCATATCTATGCTTTTTGCATAAAGTTTTCCTGAAGCGATTATTTCATCTCCTTCTCTAACTGCTCCCATTAATTTTAATTGGTCTAGGGAAACTCCTAATTTTTCTTTAGCTCCACTTTCCACTTTAGCGTTAAAAGGGTCTATTGCACTTTGGATTTGTCCTGATATGAGAGAAGTTATGCTTTTTATTCCCAAATCTATCCAACCCCATAATCCATCCCACAAGATATCTTTTGCAACATATTGTAGCGTCATCCCCATTGGAATTCCCGGAGTATCAAGTCCAAGCTCAGGACCAAATTGAGCGCTCATTTGTTCAATATATTGTATGTTTGCTCCCATCATCAAAAGCAAAAGCACAGTCAAATATATTGTTCCTATTACTTGTGTTTTGTGGTCTCCTCTGATGAGAGAGAAATATAGTGGAGGTGAAAAAACTAATCCTAATACGATAAGTGAAGATGCTATTTGAAGTGGAAGTCCTATGTTAAATGCAAAGAATTGTAAAAGAACCGGAGCGAGATACATCGCAGTAAAAACTCCTAAATTTCTTAGAATTGATTTGAGATTTAACTCGTCGTAAGCCACAGAGGTCATTATCGCAAATACTATATAGCCTGCATAATTCATAGAAAAAAGTGAAATTACTGCAAAATTTAATCTTGTGAGAACGTCCCATAGATGAAATATTATTGATGCAATAAAAAGAAATGTGATTAATGATTCATTTCTTATTTTTCTGGCTTCTTCTTCTTTTTTCTTTCCTCTTTCTTTTGTAGTTTTTTCGTGTTCTTCTTGATCCCATGCTCTTTGGTCTTTCAGTCTGTCTAATCTTTGTTTCTTTTCCTCTTCAGACTCTCCTTCATGTTCATCTTCTTTTTCTTCTTTCTTTTCTTCCTTTTTTTCTTCTTTCTTTTCAGAAGTCGAACTCTCTTGTAATAAATGTAATATAGAAAATATGCTCACTTCATTTTTATGTTGGCGTTCCATTTCATTTCGCGTCTTCAACAAAAATTCTTACTTCTACAATGTTGAGTGGTGACTTCGGAGTGATTTCCAAATAGTTTCTTCCCGCTTGCAATACGTCCGCTTCTTTGCTCAACTCCCAAGCGAATTTGTTTGTTTTTTGGTCTATTGTTTTAAAGCGGCCGTTTACATTAACTTCCGCTTCTTTTGTTTCTCTGTCATCAACAAATCTAACTTCAAAAATTATTTTTTTGAATCTGTCTAAAACAACGTCTGAGTAAAGATTGTCATTTACTTCAAAGTATTGTGTAAATGATTTTGTTTTTGATAATTTTAAATTTAATTTTACATTGTCAAAATCATGCACTCCTTTTGACGCTCTGAAAATCAATGAGTTTTTTCCTTCTTTAAAATATTCTTTAAATAATTCTATTCTGTTGACATCATCACATGATGGAACTGAAGAGAATAAATTGTTTTCATTCAACATTGTATTGAGAACGCCTGAATTTTTTGCATCGCAGGATAAATGGTAAGTTAGCGAGCCAGATTCAAAATTTGAAAGTTCTTCTGGACTCATTCTAAATGGATTTGTAACTGTTAATGTTGATGCTTCTTTAACGCTTCCTAAAATCTTTAAATCGTTTATTTGATAGTTTTTATCTTCTAAGAATCCTCCGTCAACCGAGAATGTTAAAGTGTTTGTTTTAGCTAAAGCTTCGCTAGGTAGTGGAATCGTCGCTATTGAATCTGAAAGTCTGCCTTCGTAAACTAATTTATCATTGAGTTTTATAGAAAGTATTCCTTTTTTTGTAGGCGCTTGAAAAGATAAGTACGCGTTTTCTACACTTCCTTCCGGAATAGAAAGTGCAACTATTTTTGATTCTTCATTCAGTAATGTTTTTCTTACTGTAAATGAACCTGTACTTCCCAATATTTGGTCTTGTTTTGTCTCTACAAGTTTGAAATTAGGTATTAATAGTGTTTTTTCATTTGATTTTACAACATCTAATCTTCCTATGCGTTCTTTGAGCAGTACATTTTCTTCGATAAAACCTATAGGCAGAGATTTGTTGAGTGTGGTATTTTCTTCTCCTAGTAATTCTCTTCTTGCATCTGATGGGATAAATAGAACATATCCAACTAAAGCAAGTGTTATAATTAGTATTAAAAGTGCTGCTGGATCTGCATTTGGAGGAGCTGCACCGCCTTTTTTATTTAATCTCTTCATTAATTCACCTCATTTAACTGACTGAGCGAATATGAGATGAAAATCTATATAAAGTTTGCTATTAATCAACCTATTTAATGAAAATAGTTCACCAAAACTTCAAGCATGGAGAAGTTAAGCTGGAAATAGAAAATGCAGATGATTTATGGAGTTTATCGTCCATTATAGAAAAAGGAGATGTTGTTAAAGGAAGAACTTTTAGAAAAATCAAGGCTTCTGAAACTGCTCAAGCGATTAAAAAGCCCATGTTTCTTTCTCTATCTGTTGAACAAGTTGAATTCTCTGAGAGTTCGACTCAATTAAGAATCACTGGAAAAGTTATTGAGGGGCCAGAAGATGTTCCGCATGGAAGTTTTCATTCTTTTGCTTTAGAACCCAGCTCGATTATCACTTTAATAAAAGAAGAATGGCATCAGTATCAAATAGAAAAATTGAAAGAATCTTCTGAATCTAAAGCTCCAAAAATACTTATTTGTGCTTTTGACAGAGAAGAATCTACATTTGCTTTGCTGAAAAGAAAAGGGTGCGAAATTCTTCTTAACATAAAAGGAGAGGTTGTTAGAAAAAGAATGCCTGAGAAACCTAAAGTAGATTTTTATGAGCAGATAATAAAACATCTTGAAGAATACAACAAGAGATTTGAACTAGATAAAATAATTTTAGCCAGCCCTTCATTTTGGAAAGAAGAGCTTTATGAGCATCTGAAAAATAATCAACTCAAACAAAAAATAATTCAAGCGAATTGTTCTGGAGCAGATGAGAATGCAATCAAAGAAGTCCTTAAGCGAGATGAATTGAAAGAAGTTTTAAGGCAGGATAGAGCTTCAAAAGAAATAAAACTTGTTGAACAATTGCTGGCAGAAATTGCAAAAGACGGCAAAGCAGCTTATGGAAAAAAGGAAGTTTTGAAAAGTATAGAAGATGGAGCGGTTGAAATTCTTTTAGTTTCTGATGGATTGATAAAAAAAGAAAGAAAAGATGAGAAATTTGAAGCGCTTGAAAAAATGATGAAATTGGCTGAAAAAAATGGTGCAAAGATTGTTGTAATTTCCTCAGAGCATGACGGCGGGAAAAAACTTGATGGTTTAGGAGGAGTTGGCGCGATATTAAGATGGAAGATGGAATAACGCCTAAAGATTTTTATATATCTATATATTACTTCTAATTAAATTGTCGATACTACAAACGACATACTAAACGAGGTGAATTATGAAAATAAAAAATGTTTTGCAA
>CAYHXI010000064.1:0-7865 GCA_964360565.1 uncultured Methanosarcinales archaeon
AAAACTCCGGACTTAAATTTAACGCGATTAATGATTTCACAAAAGAAAGTGTCCAATTCCGCCAGCAATTATATAAATCAATTTGCCAAAAGATTTGGGATGTTAGTCTAATAAAGTAAATTAAATATGGCAAAAGACTATTCACAACTAAACAAAGAGGAACTTCTCAAAATTATTGAGAAGCTGGATGCGCGGAAGAAATACGGGCTTATTTGGGATGAGGAAAAGGTCAAAGAGCAATTTGAGAAAGACGCCGAGAATGCCTTGCCGGTGCTTAAGGAAATTAGCACGAAAGAAATTACAGACAAGGACTCATCGAAGCCGGTCAATATTCTCATCGAGGGAGACAACTATCACGCTCTTTCGGTTTTGAACTTTACACATCAAGGCAAGATTGACGTGATCTATATTGATCCGCCATATAACACCGGTGCAAGAGATTGGAAATACAACAATGACTATGTAGAGGCTTCAGACTCTTTTAGGCATAGTAAGTGGATATCTTTCATGTATAAACGACTGGCTCTTGCGAAAAATATCTTGGCTGATGATGGGATCATTTGCGTGACCATAGATGATTACGAAGTGTCACGCCTACTTATGATAATGGAGGAAATTTTTGGTGAAAGTAATCACTTAGGTACCGTTGTGATTCGAAATAATCCCAAGGGGAGAATGACAAGTCGTAGTGTATCGCTAACCCATGAATATGCCATATTCTTTGGTAAGAGTGAATTATCAGCTATTAAAAAACTTCCAGTTGCTCCGGAAGACAAAACCCATAACTACACTCAAGACAGTGACGGGTCTTGGTATCTAGCCGTAAATTTGCGTAAGCAAGGAATTGATAGCACGGCAGTTAACGCAAAGGGTAAGTTATCTGATAGGTATTATCCAATATATTTTGATCCAAAGTCTGGGAAAGTTAGCACGACTAAAAAGTACGAGGCGGAGATACTTCCTATTGATCCAAAAGGAGAAAAAAGAATTTGGCGACGTTCAAAAGATGTAATTGACGAGATGAATAAAAAGGGAGATTTATGGGCGAAGAAAGTCAAAGACGGGTATCAAGTTTATTATAAGTTTCGTGGTGGTCTGGAAGGTCAGATGCCTAAGAGTATTTGGTCTGATTCAAAATTCTCTGCAAGTGAGTATGGGACTCAAATTTTGGCTTCAATCCTTGGGGCAAGAGAACTGTTCCAATATCCGAAGTCGCCCTATGCGGTTATGGAATGCATACGTGCGTCTTCCGACAAGAAAGACGCAGTTATTCTCGATTTCTTTGCTGGCTCTGGCACTACTGGGCATGCCGTTTTTGAGCTTAATCGTGAGGATGGTGGAAACAGAAAATTTATTATTTGTACAAATGACGAGAGTAATATAGCGTCAAAAGTATGCTACCCACGCATAAAGAAGATAATCAGTGGGTGGAAAGAGAATAAAGGTTTTGGCGGTTCTCTCAAATACTTCAAGACTAAATTTGTAAAGAAGAATGCTAACGGCGATGACTTCAAAACACGGATAACGCATGAATGCACCGAGATGCTCTGTCTGCGCGAGGGCGTGTTTGATGAAGTAAAGAAAACCGACCACTATCGCATATTTCAGCAGGGCGATAAGACGCTGGCAGTTTATTATTCTCTGAACCGTAAGACCTTACCGACTCTCAAGAAGGAGTTGGAGAAAATAGACGGCGAAAAAATACTTTATTGCTTCACGTTGGACATTACCGGTCTTTCCAAGACGGAGTTTGCTAATTGGCATGGAGTAAGGCTCGAGCCGATTCCGCAAAAGATATTAGATGTCTACAAACAAATTTATGAATATTGATCTAAAACCCTACCAAGAAAAAGCCGTCAATCAGCTGATCGAAACAACGGTCAAACTTTTGGGTTATGACGGGCCCGGCGAAGTCTGCGTCTTTCAAGCTCCCACCGGCTCGGGCAAGACAGTCATGATGGCCAAGTATATTGAGGCTCTTATCAAAGAGCTTCCCAAGGATGATTTTTGCTTTGTCTGGATGAGTATCGGCAAGGGCGAGCTACATTTACAGAGCAAGCATTCTCTTGAACGCATTTTTGCCGGCTTCCCTCGGGTGACGCTTGTTGAGGATGCCTTTAGCGGTGGCCGAGAGCGGATCGTGCAGAACGAAGTCGTTGTCGCCAACTGGGAGAAGCTTCGAAGCAAAGAGCGTGAGTCCGGCGATTGGAAAAACTTGGTTATGAAAGACGGCGAAAAGCTCAATTTTCGAGACGTTCTTGAGAAGACCAGAGAACAACGCAAAATCATTCTCATTATTGACGAGAGTCACGTCAGCGCGGATACCAAGCGCGCCAACGAGCTTCGGGAAATTATCAGCGCCGACGTGGTGATTGAAATGTCGGCTACTCCCCGTCGGCCACAGCAGGAGCTCGGCTTCACTCAAGAGCTTGCTCGGGGCGGTGCTGGTTATGTCATCGTCGAGCCGAAAGACGTGATTGACGAGGGCATGATCAAGAAAGAAATTGTTATCAATGAAGATATAGAGAAAATTGCCGCTTCCGAAGAAGACTCCCAGTCAGCCGTGCTTGAAGCCGCTTATCGCAAGCGTTTGGAACTTAAGAAAGCATTTGAAAAAGAAGGCGCGAACATCAATCCTCTGGTTTTGGTACAAATTCCGACAGCTGAGGCCGGTGATCAAAAAATAGAGGCGGTCAAGAAATTTCTTGCCGGTAAGAATATCGTTGAACGCAAAGACGGACATGGCAACGGCAAGCTGGCCATATGGCTGGCTGAGCAAAAATCAGAACTGATTGATTGGATAGCAGAGCCAGACAACGAGATTGAATTCCTTATTTTCAAGCAAGCCATTGATACCGGATGGGACTGTCCGCGAGCTCACATTCTGGTGAAGTTTCGAGAGACGCACAACATCGTTTTTGAAATTCAAACTGTTGGTCGTATTTTGCGTATGCCGGAACAGCGACATTACGGCAACGAAGTGCTGAACCGCGGCTATATCTATACCAACCTCAAGTCCATTGAAGTTAAAAAAGAAGAATACAATCCAAACATTATCAAGCATTTGCGAGCCGGGCGCGTAAAGGATTACAAACCGCTCAATATCGAGTCATACTACAAAGCTCGAGCAGACTACGGCGATGTTACATCCAGCTTCCACGATGTCTTTGAGGAAACTGCGAATCAGTATTTTGGCACTTCCCGAAAAAACAAGCCGATAGAAAACACCAAGAAAGTTGAATCTAAAGGTGTTGATCTGAATATCAAAAAGCATCAGCAAGAAATCATTGCCGATACGCATCTGGATGTAAAGAGTTTTGATGAGCTGGAAGGCGAGCTCGGAGCTGAAGGATTTGCCAAACTCCAAGTAGCGGCCGACGAACTTATGGTTTTCTTCGAGCAGACCATAAAAAATAATCTTGGGTCGTTCAAGAATGTGAAGCGTTCGGTGCCGTCCGTCAAGGCTGCTATCTATCTCTGGTTTCAAGGAGTTCTCGGTTCAAAAAGTTGGGGCGAGGAAAACATGCTTATGACGCAAAAAGTTTTTATGCACGATAAAAATCGGGGTTACTTTGAGCATGTCCTTGCTACGGCGATTGATAACTACAAATCGGTCAAAGAGCAGGAAGTCCGGGAGCGTATCGAGGAGAGCGAACAGCGATATCCTTTCGAGCTTCAGCTGGAGCAGTTTTATAACGAGTACGCCGATGAAATTGTTAAGGCAAAAAAGTACGCCTACGAGCCGTGTTATCTCAACGTAGATCGCTCAAAACCGGAACGAGAGTTTGAGTCGTTCTTAAATGACAACGCCTCCATGATCGATTGGTGGTGGAAGAACGGCGAAAACAAGCAGGACTATTTTGGTATTAAGTACGAACATGCCGGTGGCATTTACACATTCTATCCGGATTATCTGGTAAAACTGGCTGACGGCCGGATCGGGTTATTTGAAGTTAAAGAGTCCGGCGATCGGGATGGTAAAACCTACACCAAAGCTAAGGCCGAAGCTTTGCAGGAATACATTGCCGATCAGAAAAACAAGAAGCTTTTCGGCGGTATTGTCGTCAAGCGCAATAAAGCGTGGCACATCAATAGCAAGTCGGTATATGACTGGGAGAAATGTGAACGTGGTGATTGGAGTGACTGGGATGAATTGATCCTTAATTCTTAAACTGATATCCCAAATGGGCATGAGAGAAGATCCAGTATTACAACAAGAAGGTGGATTAACCGTTACCGACTTATCTGGTGGGTTATTTTCTTCTATTCCTGAAAAAAATATCAGAGTTGTTGCGGCCTATCTGCAATTAGTGATCGATTTAACATCAAACGATAAAGAGTTAAGAGTGTTAGATATATTAGTAAACGCAAAAACAATCTTTAATGATGATTACATAAAAAGCACCGACATTTATTGGAAAGAGCATTTAGCTGGTACACTTCGAGAACCGTTTGATAGAGGTTTTGAGGCAAACTTATTTAATGCTTTAAAGCATATCCCGAAACGTGAGGCTTCCGAAGAAGCAGCAAATTTTTATAAAAATATCGGCGAATTGAAAACCTTTTTGAATGATTTGGCACATATGAAATACGAAAAAGCCCTAACCTATATCAAGAGTAAATACCCTGATTGCACAGAAATAACAGAGGATGTTTTCAATAGAATATGCAAAGATATGGTTGATGTCTTATTTCAATGGTTTTCACAGCATTGTTATAAGGGAACAAATTAATTTATGAATCAGCTTGAATTACACAAAAAAATAGCGGAATTTTTTAAAGCTGGTGTTGGTAGTGCGAATACTGACACTGTCCATGATTTACTTGCTAACGAAGATGCTAAAAGATTCTTTTTCTCGCAAGCTGATGAAGCTTGGCTTGATTGGTTGTGGGTACAAGGCTTTCTCGATGAAATGAAAAAGAAAGCTGAAAATACAACCCGTTATTCCTACCACTTACCAGAACTGGAATATCTTACTCGAATGGCGGAAAAAAATCCTGCCAAAGTTGCAGAAATTATTGTAGCTGTAAAAATTTCAGAGGCAAACTTCAACCCGGAAGTGGTTGATCGCTTTATGTGGATTATGGGTATACTTCCGGCAGAACAAATTAAAACACTCACTGCAAAAATTCGAGATGAAAATTGGGTCTATCTAATGCGTGCTTTCCGCAAAACTGGCTACGAATTTGAAAGAATTATAAACAAACTGGTTGAGAAAAAAGAAAATGATACGCTATTGGAATTAGCTCAAGCTACTCTTGCGGTCAAGAGCAAAATAGAAATCTCTGAAAAGGATACTTTCAGTATGGATGATCCGTTCTATGTAAGCGATCTGGACGCTTCAGGTATCTTTGAATCCTTAGCGGACATTGATGAACATGGTACCGAGCAGGCGTTGCAGATTACTACCAGCGTAATGACAGAAATTATCAAGCTCGGTAAACCCGATGAGGATAAAATTTTTGATTATGAGGATCAGTTTGCCTTATATGATGTCGATTTTTTTACGCTTGAAGTTGGGAACAAGCGAAACGCCTCATATCGAGAGGATGTAAAAAATCTAGCCGCTACTATCAAGAAGCTAGTTGAAAAAACTATTGGTAAGAAATGTGGTGATATTAAAGAGGTAAAAAGATTATTTGAATATGTTGATAAATTGCCATCATGTCGCTCGATGTGGAGACTAAGGTTATTTGCTTTATCTCAGTGTCCAGATGTTTTCAAGGACGAATTGAAAACCGCTTTCTTTAAGGTTTTTGAAGTCGGTGAGAGGTACTTTGAAATTGAAGGAGGCGCTGAATATCACCAATTACTTATTTGCTGTTTTGGTGTTTTGGACCCGAATACAGAACAAAGAGAGTATGTTAAGAAAGTGTTTGAGTATTTTGGCGCTGTTCTTGAAGACAAAGATAAAGAAAAATGGAGAAAACGCGATGGTTTAAAGATCTTTAGCTTTATTAAGGACAATCTTATAACTGAGGAAAAAGATCAAGTAAAAGAAAAATTTGACCACTCTCTTGGTGAAATTAATTTCACGCCAGAGCCGTCAATCGGACAAATGAGAAGCGGTTCAGTAAATCATAAATCGCCCGTAGATATTGGTAGCTTTACCATCGAACAAATTATAGCCAATCTGAAATCTGAGTGGACTCAAGAAAAACTTACTGAACAATTTAAAAATGACGATTTCTTAAATCCTCGGGGTGTAGAGGGTCTTGGCGACGCTTTGAAAGAAGATATTAAAAAACGGACGGACGACTATTTAAACAAAATTACTTCTTTCTTTGATCGAGATGTTATTCATCCTGCTTATGTGTATTCATTTTTACGAGGTATCGAGGAGATGCTCCGCAATAAGCAAACTTTGACGCTTGATCAGATTGGACGGTTGTTTAAATTCTTTGATCTGATTAAGGACAGTGGGCAAAATGTTGCCTTTAAACGCAAAGACGACAAGTCTTGGCTGGCTGATTGGATTGAAGTCCACAAAGTAATGACTGATATTTTGCTGTTCGTTTTGGAAGACAAAGAGAAGCGGACAGAAATCAATAAACAATATCGGGGTCAGATTAAGGACTTAATCTCGTACTTATTTACTATTAAAGATAGCCCGTCAAAAGAGCAGGAAAAACCGGAATATGGTGAACCTTATCATATAGCCATTAATTCTGTCCGTGGGCGGGCATATGAGGTATTTGTTGTTTTTACTGAAAACGAGGGTAAGGTTTTGACTGATTACAGCAAAGAACTGTATAAAGAAGCTCTTGCTGATGATTCGCTTGCCGTCAGGTTTGTAATTGGACGATACTTAGCTTCTTTCTATTTCCGAGACAAAGATTTTATAACTGGTTTATTGCCAGATATTTTTCCTAAGAATAACCCAGAAAAAAAGGATATCTACCTGGCAACATGGGAGGGTTATTTGTCCAGCACTTTGTACGACAAATTATTTATCGAGCTTAAAGATTATTATGAGTATGCCATCAGATTTGATCCAAAAGATTACACTCAACGAAAATATTCAAAGGGACTAGATGAATCATTGGCAATTCATCTTGCGCTGGCCTTTATTCATTTCGAGCTAGGATTTAATGATGAATTGTTTAGGCTGTTTTGGTCTACCAAAAATACAACACAGCAACACGAGTTCGTGTCATTTATTGGTCGCAGTGTTTTTACGCGAAGCCAAGCTGGCGATGATTGGCTAAAAGAAAACAATGTAAGCAAAGAGAAACTTATCAAGTTTTGGGGTTGGATTTTGAAAAACAATGATATTACAGAATCAAAGGTTTTTTCAGGTTTCGGTTTTTGGATAAATGAGAGCAAAGAAATTATAGATGACAAGATTGTGGTTAAAAACATTGCTTTTTCTCTTGAAAAATCAGAAGGGGAGATCGATTGGGATTATGGTTTTCTGAAGAGATTAAAGATATTTGCCGAAAAAATGCCTGACGAAACTATTAACATTATTAACTACTATCTTTTGGGTAAAGATGGCAACCTAAACAAACATAGGCGAGCGCCGGTTTTTGCCGTTGATAATGAAATTAAAGATGCTCTTAAAATTATTTATGCCAAAGACGACGTGGATTTGAATAAAAAAATCATTTCCCTGATAAATACATTAATTGAAAAAGGAAGTAGTATTTTTTGGGGATTGAAGGAAGTTATAAAGAACGATTAAAAAGTGTGTAGAAGAATGATAATGTTGCTTTATTGGATACCACACAAAACGGCAGAGCCACTTGGAGCCCTGCCGTTAGTTGTTTGTGCTGATGTCTTTATCGCTTGAACGACTGGATGGCCTCTGACGCTTCGTCTTTGGAGAGTTGGTCTATCTGCGATTCCCAGCGGCGGCGTTCTT
>CAYHXI010000065.1:0-7813 GCA_964360565.1 uncultured Methanosarcinales archaeon
TTTAAGATATTCTAAGATTATTTTTTTTCGTCTTCGCTTAAGTGAGTGCCTTTGAAAGACTTTTCAGCATCTTGAACCAAAGATTTAACTTTCTCAAAAATATTCTTGATATTCTTCTCGTTAAGCTCCATTTTTTGCGCCACTCTGCCATAATCTGCTTGAACCCTTAAGTCGTAAGAATCGTCGTAACATTTTTTGGCATCAGGAGAGATTTCTTTTAATTTAGTAAGTATTTTGTTGCGATTTATAGATGTTGAGCCGAATGTTAATTTCAACATAACATAAACTGAGTTTTCACATGCCACAAAAGTTCTATTTGCAGTAGTTAGAATATCTCCTTCTTTTAAATTCCTTTCAGCAGAGTCTAAAGCTTCTTTGGCTCTAAATAAATCAGATTCAACTTGTTTTAATAATGCATCCTTCATTTTCAAGTATCTTTGTTTTTAATAAATTTATTACAAACTCTTCAAGCACAGTAATTTTATCTTTTGTTGAAGCAGCATTAATTCTTTTAATAATGTTTCCCTCTTTGATTTTGATAAATTCCTTTTCTGCGTCTTTTTTGCTAGTGTAAGGTATTCTTTTCTCAGTCAATACGTAAAATATCAGTTGTTCAATAGTCTTTTGCACTATTTCCTCAGCAGTTTTGTAGTCTTTATTAAGGTAATTTTTCAGCGAAGCTTTTATTCTTTGATGAAAAAACAAGAGTCGTTCGATGTTTCTGCTTCCGCTAATTTTATAGAACAACTCTTTCGCAAAGTCGTATCCGCATAAAACACTCCCTTTTAAGAATGCGTTCTGTACAAAAGAATCTTCTAAAATTTTTGTTTTTAGTTCATTCTTTGAAACATAGTGCAAATTAAATCTTTGCCCAAATAATTCTTCAACTTTTTTTCTTTCACATTCAACTTTCTCCGCATCTGTACAGCACAGCAATATATCTATGTCGCTTTCCTCAGTAGAAGTTCCTGCAATAGTAGAGCCAAAAATCACAAACAATTCCAGTTCTTCTTTAATACTATTTTCAAATAGAAATAATGAGGCAAGTTGAGTTTCATTCAACTTTCTGAGTTTTTCTTGGTCTAGCAACAATTTTAATAAAAAGGATGTTGAATTTTTTGTGTTCAAGGATAATAGTTTTGTTTTTCCTGCTCTTTTTTCTAGAATAATTCCTTTCTCAATTAGATAATTTATCGCACTACCAGAAGACCCCTTTCCAGTCTTAGAAATAAGTATTAATTCTATTTCTTTGAATTCTTTCAGAGAATTGTCTAATAATACTCTCAGCAATTTAACTGCAGTTTTTGTTCCGAAGATGTCCATAAGCATTTATTGCAAATTGAAGTATTTAAACGTTTCCCTAAATCTAGACTTTATTCCCTGAAATTAGGGAAAAACGCGAGATTTTTGCTTCAAAACGTAAACATCTTCTCTAAACTATATTTTCCAGTTACGTATGTATATATATATATATATACTAGTTCGTTTTACTACCTCTAGAGTCCATTTTAAGACTCGATACGTAAAAAATTTACTGAGTGAACGAAGAGTTAGCAAAATAAACTAGTGAATCTTCACTTCTTCCTTTTAGGTTTAAATGCTCGTCCTGCACATTTAGGGCATTTTACTACGCCTTCTAGAATTTTTCTGTTAGGAGAACTAATCGTAGATTTACATCGTCTGCATACAAATTTGTTTGTGTATAATCGAACCATTGCTTCTGGAAATTTTCCCATTTTTAGTCTCCTGTACTGAAGGAGTCCTTCAGTACATTCGCCGAACTTTACTATTCATCTATTATTGTTAAAGTTCGGCGTTATGCGCTCTTAAGCTGCTTCATAACTTTATCGCCCAAAATTATCCAATACAAAACTTGAGCATTTTCAACAACTGTTTCTTTCATATCTTCTGCGATTTTTAAGTCGAATGTTTCAAAGCTCTCCATATCCATTACATTTGCGCTGTCTCCGTTTACTGAAAGTACTTGAGCAGTTTTTTTCTCTATGATAGGAATTTCAACGTTTACTGATGCTGGCTGAACTATTTCTCTCTTTCTGCCGTCCAACAGTCCGACGCCGATTATTCTTGCTTTTGCGCTGCCGTGCTTTCCTGGCTTGGAGTGCATTACTTCTGCAACTTTGCAAGCCGTTCCATCTATTACTATGAAGCTTCCTTCTTTTATTGATCCTGCGCTTACTAATTTTATTGTCACTCTATCACCAAAATGCATGAATTCTAAGTGGTTTAAATAGTTTACGGTAAAACTGACTTTTGATTCGTAAGATTTATCTAGGGATATTATTTGTATCAAAAACATGAAAACATTTTCAGTCGTTGGTAAAAGCGAAGAAAGCGCTCTTTTCATGAGGAAGCATGCTGAAAAACATGGCTTTGTTTTTGTTGAAAAAAATCCAGATTTTGTAATTTCTTACGGAGGAGATGGAATGTTCTTGATTGCAGAGAGAATATTTCCAAGAGTTCCAAAAATTCTTTTAAGAGACAGCAAAATATGCAACAAATGCCACAATTTGCCGACTGAAGAAGTGCTGAAGTTACTTGCTGAGAAGAAATTTAGAGTTGAAGATAGTGCTAAACTCAGTGCAGAGCTGAGGAACGCTTCGGAAGTTATCAAGTATGAGTGTGCGAATGATTTTGTTTTAAGAAATAAGTGGCCAATCCACGCAATACGATTCGAAGTGTATGTAAACGATAAAAAAATCGGAGATGAATTCATCGGAGATGGAATAGTTGTTTCAACTTCATTTGGCTCAGGAGGATATCATCATTCAATAACTCGAAAAACATTCACGAAAGGAATTGGAATTGCATTCAACAATTTAACTAAAGAAACATCTCATTTAGTTGTTGATGAAAGTTCTGAAGTAAAAATAAAATTACTTCGCGGAGACTTCATGTTTGTTGCAGATAACAATCCAAAGATTTTTGAGCCAGAAGAAGGAACTGAGATAATAATTAAGAGAAGTCCGCAGTCTGCCAAGTTGTTGTGGGTGGAGAGGTAGAATTATATGCTGAAGAACAACAATGCTTTTATATCCTCGAGTTATTTTTACTCTCAGTCGTATAAAAACGACGAATTTAAAATATTTTATTAAATGAGGTGTTTTAATGGCAGCTAAAAAAGGCACAGTGGGAGAAGTAAATGAGTTTGTATCTGATGTTAATACATTAATCCAAGGAAAACTAAATTCATTGGATGATTTCAAAAAATATTGGTCTGGATTCGCCAACACAACAGGAACCTCACCTCCAATGGAAATATTTACAGGATTACTTAGAGATATAGATAATACTTGGACAAATATTTTAAAACTACATAAACCAAAAAATCTTCCAAGTTTATTACAAAAAGATGTGCTGACAGTTAGTACTTTTAATGAACTCAGCAAGATAATTGAGAGATTTTTAGCAGCATATGATGACAATCCATCTATATTAAGGTTAAGGGAAATAGCAAAAGGTAAAGTATCTCTTCCAGTAGGAAAAGACTTCAATTTATTATGTGCTGACTTAAATAATTCTTTAGGATTGAATGATCTTAAGCAAAAATTAGAAACATTACAAAATATTTTAAACGGAGCTGAATCAAGAATTGTTAATTTTGGTCTTGCAGCTTAGAAATTTCAAAGCACAGTATTGAAACTAAAGAAGGAGGTAAAAATGGGCGCAGTTAAACAGCTTGAAAAATGTGAAAGTGTTTTTGACATTGCAGATAGATTTGAGAGAGTAGGGTTTCCAGTATTAGATCCTCGCGTTAATGAAATTAAAGACGAGTTTACACGAGAAACAATAAGAACATCGTTCCTGGCATTATTCAGGGAAGCTCAATTGTTGGGCAAAGCATTAAGATTATTGCAAGAAGAAATGAATGAGATACGATTCGGAGAGTTACCCAAAAAGGCAGACAAAAAATAATAAATCAGTACATCAAAAAGCCTCCATATTTTTCTTTAAAAAAACAACCTTTAAATACATCCACTCCCTCACAGTCTTAAAAGAGGCCAAATGAACATAACTTTTTTTGAACTTGAACCGTGGGAGAAAGAATTCTTTGAGCAGAAATTAAAGGGCAACAGATTAAATTTCATAAATGGCCATTTGGATGAAAAAATTCTGCCAAAAATAAAAGACACAGAACTCTTAGTCGTATTCATTTATTCTCACATTGACCAAAAAATCATTTCAAAGCTGCCGAAACTTAAAGCCATTGCAACAATGTCAACAGGATTCGACCATATAAACTTAAAAGACTGCAATAAAAGAAAAATTCTAGTCTCAAATGTTCCTGCTTACGGAGATAATACTGTTGCAGAGCATGCGTTCGCTTTAATTCTCGCAATATCCAGAAGAATTGTCGAGAGCGTAGAAAGAACTCGTAAAGGAAGCTTTAGCTTCGAAGGGCTTAGAGGGTTTGATTTAAAGGGAAAAACTATTGGAGTGATAGGAACTGGAAGAATAGGAAGATGCGTTGTTCAGATGGCTAAAGGATTTGGAATGAATGTATTAGCAACAGATAAATTTCCTAATAAAGAGTTTGCTAAACAAATGAATTTCAAATATGTTCCTTTGAATAATTTGTTATCAAACTCAGATGTAATAACTTTGCATGCTCCTTATTCAAAAGAAACTCATCACTTAATTAATATGAATAATGTTAAAAAAATAAAAAAAGGTGCTGTACTGATAAATACTGCTAGAGGAGGCTTAGTTGAAACTCACGCATTACTTTACGCTTTAGATAATGAAATTTTAATTGCAGCAGGATTAGATGTTCTTGAAGAAGAATGTGAAATCAAAGAAGAAAAACAACTACTCAGCAAAATATATCAAAGGTCGTGCAACATTGCAACACTTCTTGAAGAGCACATGCTTTTAGAGCATGATAACGTCTTAATCACGCCTCACAATGCTTTCAATTCCAAAGAAGCAATACAACGAATTCTCGACACAACTTTGGAGAATGTGAAAGGATTCGTAAATAAGAAAGCAGTTAATTTGGTGAAGTGAATTTTTTCGCAAACAACCCGCCATAAACTACCGACCACCAACTACAACGCCGGCAACGCTCCCAGCGCAAGACCTATTAAATATCCTCCACCTGCTGCAACTAAGCCAATTAGAACCATTTCGAATCCGCTTTTGAGCCAGTGTCCAATAGTTAATTTTGATTTAACTGCACCAATTCCGAACAAAACTACAGAAGACAAAACTACAGAACTAATCATTCCATCTTTTGTTGACATCAATAAAAAAGGAATTAATGGAATTAAAGAACCAACTAATGATGAAAATCCTACAATCATTGCATTTCTCCAAGGATTTTTGTATTCGTCAGGAAACAAACGAAGTTCTTCCTGCATCATTGTTTCAAGCCAGATTTTTTTGCTGGAAGTAATTTTTTTGACAATATCGCTTAACAGTTTGCCACTGAAACCTTTTCTTTGATAGATTATTTTAACTTCTTTTTTTTCTTCGTCAGGGATTGTTTCTATCTCCTGCTTCTCTCGCAATAATTCTCTTTTGTAAAAATCGTTTGCAGCTTTTGAAGAAGTTAAAGCAACCGCTCCCATTGAAAGTGATTCTGCAAATGTTGCTGCTAAACCAGAGATTAATATAATTCTGTTTTCATTTGTCGCTCCAGCAACTGCAAGAACTATTCCTAAAACATTAACTAAGCCGTCTTGTCCTCCTAGAATAATATCTTTTAAAGTATATCCTACGTGATTAAGTGTTTTAAACTTTTCACCATCTTTTATTTTACTGTTGTCGACCACGAATGAGTTAAGTTTAGCGAGTTTATAAAATTATTGGAGCACTGGACATTTGTGGCCAGAGAGTATATAAAGAAGTTCTAAAACAAAAATACTATAAAAATGACAAAACTCAATTCAGATATTTGCGAATTTATTGGAGCATTCATAGGAGATGGTTATTTAACAAATTGTAAACCTCACCAATACACAGTTGGTATCACAGGAGATAAATTACTAGATAAAGAGTACATTTGTAATTATTTATCTCCATTGATAAAAAGAAGTTTTGATTTTACTAATCCTAGAATATACTATAGGAATGATGAAAACTCAATATTGCTGAGAATAAATTCTAAAAAGTTGAGTGCTTTTCTAATTGATTTAGGTTTTCATAAAGGACCAAAATCACACGACGTTACAATTCCCAAAGAGATATTTAGCAAACCTCACTTAATGAATCACACCATAAGAGGCATTTTTGATACTGATGGATGTGTTTTCTTTGATAAAAGAAACACGTACAAAAAACCTTATCCTCGGATAACGTTGCAATCTGCAAGTATTGAACTAATAAAACAATTAGAAAAATATCTATCAAAACATTTCAAAATATATGTAAGCAAGAGTAATAGGGATGGTTATAGAAATTGTATTGAAATCTATGGCAACGAACAACTAATAAAGTTTTTAAAGCTTATAGGATTCTCTAACAAAAGACACCTAAATAAAGTTATGCCTTCGTAGCATAGTAGCTATTGCGCCAGTTTTAAAGTGAGAACTTTAAATCCGCAAAACCTTGGTACTATGCTTAACAAAAAGGTGGAGGTCGCGGGTGCATATCCCGCCGAAGGCTTTTTGGGTGTCTGATCTTAGGTTTAAATCAAAGTTCAAAACCACTATTAAGACAGCCAAAAACCCGAGGAGAAGGCTTTTTGGGTTTCTGACGATAAATTTAAAAATAAGAAATATTGACTCAACCATATGTCAAAATTAGTTTACGTTGGAGGAATACCTGGAGTAGGAAAAACCACGATTTGTTCTGAGCTATGCAAGCAATTAAGTCAATGTGTTTATGTCAGCAGCGGAGAGTTCAAAAGAGTTGAATCTAGAAAAAGATATGGTAAAAATTTATCCTCACTAAATCAAGAAGAGAGTTATCAAATAAATAAATGGTTTTTCGAAGAGCCAATAGAAGAGTTAACAAGAAATAAAGAGTTCATTTTTGTAATAGATACTCATTACACATATACTCATCCAGAAAATATAGGAGAATTTGTTAATCTTTGTCCTGATGAAGTTATTCCTGCACTAGATTTGCTAGTTTTATTTGAAGTAAATCCTGAAGAAGTGATTGAAAGAAGAATAAATAGAGGGAGAGACCGCGATTCAATAAATAAAAGCCAAGTTTATTTGGAATATAAAGCGGAAATGGAAGAAGCTAAAAGAATATCCATAACTTATGAAAAACCATTAAGAATAATCTCTACATTGCCTGAGAAAAAAAATGTTATCAAAGAATTCAAAAAAACTCTCGAAACATATTTCATTAGTGCATGAGAAATTAATAACATCAAATAACCAGCTCAAGAAATAAACCGCCTCGATATTGAGGCAGAGTATTTAATAACAATTTATCTTCTCTTCTTTTTTGAAGAAGAAGCTTTCTTTTTACTTTTCTTTGCTGCCATTTGGTTAAGCACCTCGTTTTTTTTATAATTTATTTAACTAAAAGTGTTGTTGCATATAAATGTTCGTAAAAATAGTGTTTAGCTCTTTTTGGGTTTTCTATCATAATTTTTTGCCGCCACGCCAGATGATTTTATTGTTTGCTTTTTTTATCTCAATTATTTCCGTCTCCCTCGGACCCGAAGGGAGATGGAAATAATTAATTCAGGGAAATTGAGAGCGAACTACAAATAGCGCGGCGGAAAAAATTTCAGATTTTTAATAAACGAAGAGCTAAACACGTACTAAAAATATTTTTAAAAAACACAAAATTTTAAAAGAAATGAATTAAATGAATGTTCATGAAAAAATATTTA
>CAYHXI010000066.1:0-7763 GCA_964360565.1 uncultured Methanosarcinales archaeon
CGTCATCAAAAATCATTACTGCTGATTTTTCATGCCCTAGTTCTTTATGTGCTTTTGCCATGGTTTCTAAATCTTTATTAATCATGTAATCAGAAAATTTTTTTAGTTTTTCACTTCCTGATTCGCAAAAATGGCATGTGAAAGGGCATCCCAATGCTGTGACTGTATGAAATGCGGGAACTCCTGCAATATTAAAATTGTATTTTTTCATCAATTCTATTGGTCTAGATGGCGGCGGAAGATCTTTAAGAAGCACAGGAATAGTTAATACACTTGATTTTTTACCTTTTTTAACTTCTCCGCTTGCTATTTTATACATTGGCATCCATCCATCTTGGGATACAACAAAATCAAATGCTATTTCCTCAGGAAGATTTACAACAGAACTAAAATAATATCTGGGATGCGAACCTCCAATAACTGTTGTTAAGTTAGGATGCACTTTATTTAATAATTTGCTAAGCAAATAAGCATCTGGAGCTTGAGGGGTCATCACTGAAAGTCCAACAATATTATAATTTTCAAATATTTTTGAATCAAAAGGTCTGTCATAATGTTCAGATTCTCCAACAAAAAACATGTTCAATTGCTCAAGAGTTATATCCGTCAATTCTCCAGATTCTCTACGTTTTCTTATCTCTGATGGCTCGTATAAAACCAATTGATCTGAGGGAATTCCTTTTTCAGCCAAAAACGACTGCAAATAATGAGGACCTAATTGCTGATAAGTAAATTCATTTTCTAAATAACGATCTGGCGGTTTAACAAATAGTATTTTGTTCATTGTGCTTCATTTAATTGTAGTATTTATAAACTTTTTTCAACAGCATCACCGATTGTTTTCTGTATAGATGCTCGTGAGATTTTATAATCTATTCCGTACTTCTTATCACGACAATTCTTTTTAAAGCCGCTATAAATTCGCTCATTATTTAACAACTTAAGAATTCCTTGTGCAATACTTTCTGCATTATCTTCCACTACAATGCCAACATCTAGAGTTCGTACCAACTCTGCATGGTCTCCGCTATTAGTGCAAACTTGAGGGATTTCTGCAGATATATACTCAAAAACTTTTGCAGAAGATATTGCTCGAGACATGATTGTATTTCTGTTGGGCATAACTGCAATTTTTGCTCCTTTTAAATATGAGAGTGCTTTTTCGTGAGGAAGCCAGCCCGTAAAAATAATGTCTTTTGCGAATTCACCCAGTTCTTTAATTTCTGGGAAGTGCTGAAATTCTTCTTTACTCCCTCCAACAATAACTAATTTTAAAGGTTTTTTGTATTGCTCTTTAACTGTTTTAAATGCGCTAATGAGAAGGTCGATGCCTCTCCATTTCATTATTCCTCCAACATAAAATAAATAATCTTCTAAAGTTGCTTTTTCTATTTGAAGTGCAGAAATATCTTCAACAGGTCCTCCATTTCTTCCTAATTCAACTGAAACCCAGGGAGAGTATTTTGTTTGAAGATATTTTGTTATGGTAAATACTTTAGTATTAAATCTAATGCCAACATATTCTGTAAGAATGTATATTGGATAGAGAATATTTCTTAAAATAATGCGAAACTGTGATGCCTGCCAGAGCGATTCTTGTGCTATTTCGCTGTAAGGGTCTCCTGCAATAGTATAAACTTCTTTTTTGAACAAAGATAATATGGGCATGGCTAAAAAATGAAAGTATGGTGGAGCTACAAAGAGAAATATTTTGTATCTTAAAAGGAAATAAGGAAACATCAAATAAAATTTGAGTGAGTGAATTATTTTGTGCCAAACATTTGTCCGTACAACACTTGCAAAAGTTATCCAAACGCGAGATTTAGATAAATCAACTGGGCGTTCTAATCTAGGAGTGTTGATTGTGAAAATATCTGCGTGATTAATGGGAAGTATATCTAAATCGAGCCAGATATCTTCATAATAACTAAAAATCAATAACTGATTCTTCATATAGATATATTCAGCGAAAACGTTTTATAAGCTTGACGAATTTAAAATTCAGATTTTTGACAAATACTCATGAAAACTGTTTTAATATTTTTTCTAATTTTCTTGCAAGAATATTCCAATCATATTTTTCAACTGCTTTTCTCCCATTCTCAGCGATAAGTTTTCTTAAAGAATCATCCTTAAGTAAATAATTTATTTGATTAAAAAATTGCGATTCATCTTCTGCAAGCAAAACGTCCTTCCCATCTTTAAGTTGTGCTGCTCTAATTCCATATTTAGTACTCACACAGGGGATACCGGCAGCAAGGTATTCTAGCAACTTTATATTACTTCCAGTTCCAGTTGTTATTGGGTTTATCGCTAAATCTGCAATCGCAAAATAAGGAATAATATCATCAACTCTTCCAGTATATCTCACATTTGAGTGACTTTTAGACGATTCATTCACTCCTCCAACAATATAAAAAATAACATCTGGAAATTTTTGAGTTATGTGCTCTATAAAAGGTATGGCTTGAATAGATGGATAATGTTTGCCCCCAACGAACAAAATCACTTTTTTGTTTTTAATTTCAAATAAAGTTCTATATTTGTCCCTTATTTTGCTTATGTTTTCAAATTTTTTAGCATTAACTCCATTTGGAATCACTGAAATTTTTTTTGTATCAAGATTATACAGTTCTATCAATCTTTTCTTATCTTCTTTGGAAACTGTAATTATGTGAGTTGCTTTAGTTAAAGTACTGAGTTCAATGGATTTTATTCTTTCAAACCATTTTTTATTATTCTTTTTAATATCAGTATAAAAATCTAATAATATATCTGCTGGAGCATAAATCAATGGTTTGTTCTTAGTTGTGTGAGAACTCATCCATTCAGTAAGCCAAGGAGAAGAAGTAATGCAAACGCTTGCTTCGTCTAATTGTTGTATTGAAGGGAATTTATTAAGTGTTATAATCTCATTTAAATAAATCTCTTGAGGAAATTTAAAAACTTTTGATAAAAATGAGTATGCAGTTAATAGAAGAGAGTTAAAAATCAGTTCTTCATATTTTTTATTTATGTTTATTTTAAATGATTTTATTTTTAATATTTTGTTGACTAAGAACGGATTGACTGAGAGCTGAAAAACAGAATTGTTGTTAGATAGAAATCTGTTAAGTTCATATGTTCTTATTTTTCCTCCAGTGTCTGCTGAATATGTACATCCATGCGACAAAAAAAAGATTCTCATCCTGAACCTTCCGTTGGCAAAATTTATAAACATTACTGATGATTGATTCAATTACTGTTTGTTAGTATTTGATTAAACGGAGGTAAAGTTATGAAAAAGTTAAATCTAGGTTGTGCATATAAGATTATTTCAGGGTATACTAATTTAGATAGACATAATCATAAGGGAGTTGATGTTGTTCAGGATTTGAACAAGTTTCCTTATCCCTTTGAGGATAATTATTTTGATGAAATTCTTGCAAGTCATATTCTTGAGCATATAGATGACATGCCTCGCGTGGTAAAAGAGCTTCACAGAATACTTGTTCCTGATGGAAAATTAATTATACGGGGTCCGCATTTTAGTGGTGAGGGAAGTTGGGTAGATCCTACACACAAACGTTGTTTTACTTGCGGAACTTTTAGTTTTTTCTCTCCTAGAAATGCAGACGGTCTTGAAGAGATATATTTTGATTTTAGTTTCAAGAAATTTGAATCAAAGCTAACTTTTAGAAAATATTGGTGGTGCTTTTGGAATTACTTAATAGAACCTTTAGCAAATATAAAACCTTACTTTTATGAAAACACTTTCCTGAAAGGATTGTTCCCCGCATATGAAGTAGTGGCAATATTGACAAAATGAAGAAAAAACTTTGTTTTTTACTGGGAACTTATGATGATTGTAGATTATTGGTTGAGGTAGTTAAACTTTTACCCAAACAATATGAATCGATATTTTTAGTTTACTCACTGAAAGCATATAATTTTGTCAAAGAACTAGGTTTAAAGGTAGAATATTTCTCTCCGAAAACAAAATCTTTTGATGATAAAAGTTATGTGGACTTTGAAAAGAAGTATGGTATTCCAAATCTTAGATTAATTTACAATTCAGATATTTCTTTGAGAAATAGTGAAGAAAAAGAGGCTGTTCAAAAAGTTGTTAACTATATTCTTTTTTTTGAAGAATTTTTTGTTCATGAAAAAGTTGATTATCTTTTTTATGGTACTTCAGGATCATTAACTGAGAGAACGGCGTATGTTGTGGCAAAAAGATATAAAATTCCTCATTTTAGCAGTGAATCAGGTCCAATGCACCGAAAAGAAACTGTTGTCTTGTGCGATGTAAATGAAAATTGGATATGGTCTGAAATGCTTAAATATTATTCAGCTCTTCAAAAAAGAGAGCTCGACACCAAAGAAGAAGTCAAATTAAATTCCATACTCTTAAATTTTTATGATGAAGGAAAAATGTTTAAAATGTGTATAGAGCCTAGTTTTAAACTGATTGCAAAATATGCGAAAGGATTTCTTCTTTATTTTTTTAGTCAAAAAGATTCTAATGTAAGTTTGTTAAATAGAGTGAAAGACGAGTTAAGTAGATGTATTAGGATAAGTTTTATACGATTAAATAAGAACTTTTTCAGTACTTTTGAGCCAAACAAAAAATACATCTTTTTTCCAATACATTTTATTGAAGATTCTCAAATAACTGTGAGAGCTCCATTTTTTTATAATCAGTTTGAGCTTGTTAGACAAATAGCTTTATCTTTACCTGTAGGAACTCTTCTTTATACTAAAACACATCCAGATGATTTAGGGGGAATAAATATCAAAAAATTGAAAGAGTTAAAAAAAATTACTGGAGTAAAACTATTAGATCCTTTAGAAGACAGTCACAAAATAATAAAAAATTCATTAGCAGTAGTAAGTATTAATTCAACTGCAGGATGGGAAGCGATGTTGTATAAAAAACCTTTAATAGTTATTGGAGATGTATTTTATAAATATCAAAAAGATGTTATACAGGTGGGAGACATTAGAGATATGCCTTTTAAAATAATGGAAGCTATAGAAAGAAAAGAAAATTTTTATGATGAAAAAGATTGGAAGAAATTCATCCTATCTGTAGTTACAACGGTTGGTGGAGGCACTATTTTTAAGCACTATTATGATGCTCCTCTAGAAAGTAAAAATATTGAAGCGTTTGCTAAGACAATTAAAAACAAACTAGAGGATTGTGATATGCACAATGAGTACGTGCCACAATGAATAATATTTATATACTTGACAAAATTAGTTTTGAAAAGAAAATTAATAAACTGAAGGCTGATGGCAGTATAAATTTACATATTATTTCTGATTGGGATAGCACTTTAACTAAAAAGTTTTTTAATGGAGAGGGTGTTGGAAGTTCTTTCGCTAAACTGAAAAACAATTCTTATCTTGATAATGATTATTCTTCTAAAGCTGAATCGCTTCGTAACGAATATCGACCCATACAGTTAGCAGATGATATTTCTTTAGATATTAAGTCTAGAAAAATGCTGGAGTGGTGGAAGAAGCATTTAGATCTTTTAATTTGTTCGGGAATGCACAGAAATATTATTATGGATATCATCAGTAAAAAAGAAATTCATCCCAGGGATGGATTTTTTGAGTTTTTAGATATTTTGCAAAAAAATAGAATTCCAATGTTTATTTTTTCTGCAGGTTTGGGAGATTTCATAAAAGAGTTTTTAATCTCTGAAGAAAAATTAACTGATAATGTTAATATCATTTCTAATTTTTTTAAGTTTAGTGAATTTGGAAAGGCAGTAAGTTATTATGAGTTAATTGTCCATAATTTTAATAAGGGAGAAATTTTCATCAATGATTTTTCAAATTATGAAAACATTAAAGATATAGCTGAAGACATAAAAAATCATACAAACAGTATGTCTTTAGCTAATAGCAAAGGACGTCCAATTTGTTCAAATAATAATGTCCTTTGCTATAGAAAAAACGCGATTCTTTTGGGAGATTCTATTGATGATGCTAAAATTATTGCCGGATCTAATTTCGATTGTGTTATTAAAATAGGCTTTCTTAATTATGATGTTGACGAATTGCTAGATGCTTATTCTAAAAATTTTGATGTGCTAATTTTGAATGATTCTTCTCTAGACTATATTAATAATTTGTTAAAAGAAATAACTATATAGGAGTTTGAAAAACCATCAGAAAATATAGAAAATTCTGTTAATTATATAAAATTTAGTACAGAATTTTCTATCTGGATAATTCTCAAGAAAGTAATCAACAGAATTATCCATAGTCAAACTCCTCATAAGATTGCTTTGAATGTTGATGTATAGACCCGGAACTTAATTTTAATATATTAAATAGTTAAGTTCCGTGCATATAGCAACTGAAAAAGATACTAAAATTAAATTCAGTTGCTATAAGTAAAAGACAAAATTAACACATAAATTAGTTTGTCTTTTCCAACATAGTTGAGGCCTAACAATGATGCGTTACATATGTCCTCAACTATGTAAACAAGGGTTATTCAAAGCCCTCTGTAAATTAATTTATTATCGATAACTGCGTGGCTTATCGCTCAGAAATTGACGCAGTTATCGAGATAGACAACTGCGCCTAATGTGATAAACTGCGCAGTTGTCTATAACTTAAAGATAATTTATTAATTCAGAAACTTGTTCCATGCTGTGTACTTCATAATCAAATAATGCATTAGCATTTCTATGTTCTGAATTAAAAAAAATAACTTTCATTCCTGCTGTCTTTGCTGAAATAATTCCATTATCGCTATCTTCCACAGCAATATACTCTCCTTCTCCAAAATATTTTTTAACTAACTCGTAAATATCTGGAGCTGGCTTTGCTTTTTTAACATCATCTCCTGATGCGGTAAAAGAGAAAAGATTTGAAAGATTATGTTTATCTAAAATGAATGTTATGTATTCGCGCTTACAAGAACTTGCCAGAGCTAGTGAAAATTTACTATTGCATAATTTTTCGCATAATTCAACAACCCCTTTAGAAAGAACTGAATTAGTGTATACTTTTTTCATTAAAATATTATATTGTTCAATCAAATAACTTTCTTCATAATTAAGACAATACATTGTCTTAAGAAGTTTTACTATTTCTTTAATATTAGGCCCATTTATATCTTCAAAATCTTTTTTTGTTGGAGATATTTTATGAGCTTCCAAAAATTGTTGAAGACAACTACGGTGCTCATTTAAATTATCTAATATTACACCATCCAAATCAAATACAAAAATTTTGTTCATATTGTTTTTACTCTCACTCTTCTAAGATAGACTTTTCTTCCAGTTTGATCTTGAATGTACAATGAAGTTAAACCTTCATTAACTTTGTAAGATAAATTTATTAGATCTTCTATTGAGAATTTTTCTGATAATTTAACTGTTTCTTTTTGTTGTGGCTGTTCTTCTAAACTGGCGCGTTCAATTATTAATTGTTTATCGTTTATAATTATATAACAAGGATGCACATACGTGTTAGGATCTGTTTCGTTCATCGCTCTAACAACATTATAAATTTTCTCTGCAGACATATCAAAATCAATCTGACTTTGTTTTTTAGTGACTCTTTTATATGCTGTGGGAGTTTCTTTAGGCTGAGGAATAGGTTTTAAAACACCTTCACTTATGCCTTTAAGATACTCTCTTGTAAGTTTTATTCCAGTAGTAACCATACGCGCCCATACATCATCAACTTCACCTTTAAGAGACATAATTTCTTTACAATATATTGGCCCCGAATCGAGCTCTTCAGTCATTTGTACT
>CAYHXI010000067.1:0-7698 GCA_964360565.1 uncultured Methanosarcinales archaeon
TCTGCAACGTGCACTCCAACTCTTCCTCCGCCGCACAAAATGTAATGATTTTTTAGTCTTTTTATTTTATCCATTAGTCTCACCTCTGAGAAATATTTATGAAAATGTCCTTCCAGAAAAACATCTAAAGAAGTCCATACTGTAAACCACAATATTATTACTCCGAATAAAACTAAGATAGTATGAACTATTTTTCCATTTTCTGAAAGCTCTACTTCTTTGAAAATCAAAGTTTTTATTGTATAATCAAATCCTGTGGCGAAAGATACTTTTTCTGAAAAAAAGTATCCAACTCCTCCAAAACCAAACAAACCTACAAAAAGAACCAGCAGAATTATTATCTTTTTTCTTGCGTGAAAGAATTCTTCGAATACTTCAAATACTAAAGTTTCACGTATTGTTTCTTTCACCATCTTTTTTCATGCTTGATTAGTGTGATGAAGTATATAAACATTTTTATCTGGAGATGTTAAAACCGTGATGGAGAATGCACAATTAGTTGTTGCTTGAATTTTTATCAATCAAAATATATGGGATCGTCACTTCTTACAGTGATTATTGTTTTTGTGCTATCTTTTTTGGTTGAGAAATCGTGCGCTGTTTTCTGCACTTTAGAATTATCAGAACATTCTTTTTTATCTCCATTATTTTTAACTTTTATAGAATTAATTTCAATCACTTTCTTTAGGTTCATATTGCCACAACGTATGCAAGAAAAGAAAACTCCAAATTTGCCTTGCAAAATGGCCAAGCTATCTCCACAAAGACATTTCAAATCATCTAACTCTTCTTCTTTATGAGTAGAACAAACAGGAATATTCTGTGAATTTATAATTGTAGCTTGCTTCTGACAGAAAGGGCATTTATCAATTTTGCCTTGGCCATATTTCTTCGGGATGTACATTAAAAATCACTTCCCGCTAACAATTTCAACAACATCTCCGCTTTTAAGAACGTGGTCTTTTCCCACTCTTCTTTTTGTTTTGACGTCGATTGCGTTAATGAAATGTTTTCCTAAGTCTGTGTGAATTTTGAATGCAAAGTCTAGCGCAGTTGATTTATTTGGCAGTAAAAAGCAGTCTGGCAGAATATTTCCATATTGGTCTCCGAGCTTGTTAACTCCGCCGGGGAAAATAGCAATAAATTTCAAGAAGTCAAAAACAGCCGAATTCAAAACTTGCTGTACTCCTGTGCTTCCTAATTTGTCCAAAACATTTTTTTGTATGAACTCAAGTCCTTTCTTCTGAGCTTCAGATGGTTTTCCCACTATGCTGAAGTTTTTATCGCCTGGGATATACTTTATCATTTCTTTCTTTGAGGCTTCTTTAAGTGCAACCTCACATTCTGCTGAGCAGGGAACTATAAGATAGTCTGGAAAACTCTCTTTCAATCTTATTATGTTTTTCTCAGCTGTTGAAACATCTGCTTTATTTGCTGCGATTATCATTGGCTTTGTTTTCTTGCGCAGCTCAACTGCAAGCTGGTGTAAATTTTCTCCAGTCCATTCTGCTGGCTTCTCAGGATTCAATGCTAATTTTTTCATTGCGTCAGCAACCATTGGCTCAGTTGCATTTAACCCAGACAATTGTTTCGCTAATAGCATAGAAACATTTCCGTGTTCTTGTTGAACTTGTCTTGAAAATTTCTCCCAGCCTTTTTTAATAACTGACAAATACCACATATCTATCTCAACTTCTAAGAATTTGACGTCGAAGAGCGGGTCATAGCTTCCTGGCTCTACAGGTTCGCCTCGTTCATTTACGCTTCCGCTGGCGTCAACAACATGAATTAGAATATCTGCTTGTCTTAAATCGTCTAAGAACTGGTTTCCCATTCCTTTGCCTTCGTGCGCTCCAGGAACTAATCCTGCTACATCTATTGCTTCAACTGGAACAAATCGTTGTCCATCGATACAATATCCAAATCTCGGATTGCATTTTGTTTTGAAGAATTTTTCTACACATTCTGTTCTTACAAATCCGAAGCCTTTGTTCGGCTCGATTGTTGCAAAAGGATAATTTGCGATGAGAACATCTGCTAGAGTTAACGCTTTAAAAAAAGTAGATTTTCCAACATTTGGTTTTCCAACGACTCCGATTAGCATTTATGGATTAAACTGGTTTTTGTTTTTAAAGGTAGCGATGCTTTTCAGAAAACCTTAAAAAGAAGAATGCTGATTTTAATTACTGCGCCCCTATAGTCTAGTCCGGTCAAGGATGGAACCCTCTCACGGTTCAGACACGGGTTCAAATCCCGTTGGGGGCATTGAATGTCCAAAATTCAACCATTCATATTGTTGCCTATACTGGAGATAATTCTCCCATGTATTTTGTAGATGGAAGAATTACTAAAGGAAGTGTTGAAGCTTCTGTGTATGATGACAACAAAGAAGTTGCTCAAATAAGAGGAGAGTTAACTCAGAGAGGTTATTGCTGGCTTGTAATGGATTTTAATTATTATAAACATGATACTTTACATTTATTTGGGAGATTAGGAAATGATATTTCTATTTCAGAATTGAAACTGGATGATAAAGAACCTGCTTTTTTAGCCAGCGGAATTGTTGACGAAATTGTAGTTGCAGATTTCACTCTCATGAATTTAGATGGAGTGATTAGTTTTTTGATAACTGGTGAGATAAAGTAGTAAGTAGCAGGTAGTTAGTGGTCAGTGGATTGGCTAGTTAACCGGTAACCCAGAACTACTCACTACAGACTACTGACTACTCCCCATTTATTATCCTCTAAACATATCTCCAGATTGGAAAAACTAGTTTATACCCTGCGTCTGTTGAACTCCATAATTCTTCTGCATCCCAAGCTTCTTTTTCGCCAGCATATTGAAGCCATTCATCGTAATCTTTTGCCACTCTTTTAACCATTTTTTCATAGCTGGGGAAAGTATGCCATTCATCATTTATGAATCTTTTATTTATTTTTGAGACTAACTTGCTTAAATCCTCCATCTCAGTATCTGTTATGAAAGGATACATTCTGATTTTTACTTGAGAATTGTTTGCATTGATTAAAATCATTATCAGACTAAATGTTTGTTTAGGATTAAATTCTTCATCATAATTTTGCAACCCTTTACATAATTCGTAAATTCCTGTTTTCGCTCTCCAATCATCAAATGTTTTGTGTAAATACTCGAAATCTCCCTCAGTCTCATACCTAACAACACTCCAGTCTGGTTTAATTGGTTGCCCTATTACTTTCGCCATAGAATTGATAACTTAGCAGTTATTAATAAAGCTTTGCATAAACATATAAAAATGTCAAAAAACTTATAAATAATGCAATCAACTGCTTTTGTATGCCTTCCACTCTAGGAGAAATGTTTTCAGAGTCTGCGTCAAGACGCCTCAATAATAATGCGCTGGGAATAATTTCTTCAGATAATAAAGTAATAAATGAATCTTATCATTCTGTTTTGTGCCGATCTGAAGCTCTTGCAGGCTCTCTTTTAGAAAGCGGAGTTTCTAAAGGAGATAGAGTTGCAATTATTTCAAAAAATTCTCCCTCTTGGGCGAAAGTTGATTTAGCAAATCAATTAATTGGAGCGGTTACAGTTTCTTTATATCCAAATTCTCATCTGGAAGAGCTTTCTGCAATATTAAATGATTCTGGAGCAAAACTTTTATTTTATGAAACTTCTCTAACTGAAAAAATACAGAAATTAAACACTAAAGCTTTAGAGCAAAAGATTAGTTTTAATGAAGTTCCTTCTTTTCTGAAAATAGGTCGTGGAAAATCTGCCAGTATAAATCCATCAGATCTTTCAACTCTTTGTTATACTTCTGGAACAACTGGAGAGCCTAAAGGAGTGATGTTAACTCATGCAAACATCATGCATAATATCTTGGCATTAAATAAATTAAATCCTTTCAGAGCAAATGATGTTCATCTTTCTTTTCTCCCGCTAAGTCATATTTTTGAAAGAACTATCGGACATTACTATCCTCTTTCTTGCGGAACAAATATTGTTTATTCCAGAGGTTTAGAATCTTTAAAAGAAGATTTGTCAATTGTTAAACCCACTATTTTTGTTGGCGTTCCTAAAGTTTTTGAAAAAATTTATGCCAAAGTAATGGAAACTGCAGAGTCTTCTAAAGGTTTGAAAAAGAAATTGTTTAATTCTGCATTAGATTTTGGAAAAGAATATTCAGGATTATTAAGTGAAGGAAAAATGCTCTCCGTTTTTGATATTCTAGAACACGCTTTCTTTGACAAATTAGTTTATTCTAAAATCAGACAAATTTTTGGTGGCCGGCTTAGAATGGCTATAACTGGCTCTGCTCCAATTTCTAAAGAAGTTATTAATTTCTATGATTCTGTTGGAATAACTCTTTTGGAAGGCTATGGACTCACGGAAACTTCTCCTGTAATTGCTGCAAATAATTTGAAAGACAGGCGTGTAGGTTCGGTAGGGAAAATATTTCCTGATGTAAAAGTGAAATTGAATGCTGTTGATGGTCATGATGTAGATGGAGAAATATTAGTTAAAGGTCCTAATGTGACTTCAGGCTATTGGAACAAGCCAGATAAAACAAAAGAAGTGATGAAAGATGGCTGGTTTTGTACAGGAGATTTAGGAAGATTAGATGTTGATGGTTTTCTTTATATTACTGGAAGAATTAAAGACGAATTCAAACTTAGCAATGGAAAATTTGTTGCAGGAGGTAATTTAGAAAAGTCTCTTAATAAAATTCCTCAAGTTCTTCAATCAGTTGTTTTTCCTTCTGCAAACAAAGAATATGTTGTTGCACTGATAGTTCCAAATGGAGACTTGAAAGATTTAGAAAATATTCTCAGTGAAGAAATAAAAGAAAAGTGTGCTGATTTTGCTCCTTATGAAAGAATTAAAAATTTTGTAGTAGTGAAAGAGCCATTCACTGAGCAAAATGGATTGGCAACTCCCACTCAAAAAATAAAAAGGAATGAAGTTGCGAAAAAGTATGCGGATATTATATCTAAGTTGTAATTTACTTCACATCAATCTTTATTTCTTCCACTCTTACTTCTCCATACTTTTTGAACTCTTCAATTATTCCATCAACATGTGCCAAGCCCACTCTCATTAAACATTTTTTTTCATCATTCTTGATTATTTGTCTAACTGCCTCATCAGTCATCAATTCGTTTCTTTCATCTATAATTCCGCTGAATAATAATTCTACTGGCATTATTTTTTGCATATTTTTTAGTGGAAAATGTCTCGCAGAGTTTGTTAAAAAATACATTTGAGGTGCGTAAAGCAAAGAGAATACTCCAGATAACCCTAGAAATGCATAGGCAGTATTGCTCACTCCTGCTCTGCCGTCGATAAAAATTTCTGATTCTTTTTGAGAATAATTCTGTTCATCACTTCCATTTGTTTTTTCATATCTTCTGATAACTGGTTTTTCTAAAAATATTACTGGAATTCCTTTTTTATAGCAAATCTCTGAAGGATCTTGGTATGAGTATCCGCTGCCTAAATATATTACTGCGAATGTTGCTCCAACTAATCCTTCACATATATTTCTCCAGCTCATTTCTGAAATGTTTTGTTCTTTTATTAACTCTCTGAGGCTGATTTGTTCAATTTCTTCTCCAGCTATAGATTGGCTTAAATCTACTCCTTCGCTGAGAAGCATAGAAATTTTTTTTTGTTTTATTAATTCTTTAACATACACTTCTGAGCTGTAGTTGTACAGATGAACTTCTCCTAATAAATAGAATTCATGCGTCTTTCCTTCTCTATTTAGAGAGATTTTTTGTACTTCAACATTTAAAAGAGCAGGATTGTACTCTGGAGCGGTTCTTAATTTAGAGCTGGCAAATAAATGTCCTAGGGCCATTGAACCAATTAAAGTGTATGTGCACGCGAATTTTGCAAAATTTCTGGGAAATTTCTTCAAGTTATTTTTTATTGAGAATTGTTTTAGATTATTGTATGCTTTTTTTAATGGATTCCATGCTTTGAAGTATTCTTTATTTTCTATTTGTTTTGAGTATGTTTGCTGAACAGGTTCATTTTTTACTAAAAAATTTTCATAAATATATGAGCCTATATTTGTTGCTAAAGCAGTTAAACCCAGAGGAGGAGATAGCAGAAAAGATCCCATTATGAATAATTGCAGACTTCCTTTCACAGAATCTCTAATTACTTCTTCAAGAAATTTTGGAGTTCTTTGACTTTCAGCTTCTTTTCTTAATCTATTTGCAGTTGGAAGTCTGAATACATCTATTGCTCCTCGATAGATTGAAGTGGCTGTAAATTTAGAATAATGTACTATTTTCTCTTTGAAATTATTGCCTGTTTCCTCTTTTATCAAGTCCTCGAGAGACATTTTTTAATCATTGAAAGTTTGATTTTATAAATGTGGTGACATATTTGAAAAATACCTCATAACGAGAACCTAAGTAAATAGATTCTCGTTTGCAGTTCGTCTGGACTGCCGAGGTTGCAGCGCATGGCCTTGCACATTCGTTCCAGTTTTCTGTCCTTAGCACATGGCTATATTTGTTTTCTCAGGACAATGAGTTTTCTTGTATTGCTGCATTTTTTGAAATTTCTTCTATGCTTTGCAATGCTTTATCAATTGCTTTAGTTTTTTCATCAAATACTTTTTTCCCAGAGTCTAGATGCTTTTTTGAATTTTCGAAGTTTCTTTTTGCATCTGCTAATTCTCTTTCTTTGCTTCTTCTTTTTCTGTTGACTATTTCTTTTACGTCTTCATTCCAATCATCTAATTGTTTTCTTAAGTCTTCAATTTTGTTATTTTTCTTTTCTAATTCTTCCTCTAACTTTGCTTTTGATTCCATTATCTCTAGCTTTGTAGTTGTTAATCTTTCTACAATACTATATCTGCTTTGGCTTTCACCCATTTTTTTCACCTCTGAAAATTTATCTTGAAGAGGTGGGCTGAATTTATTCAGACAACACCTCTGAAAATTTTGTTTCCGAAACATTTATATACAAAAATAGCTGACAAGGTTTCAAGGAGTTAAACATCCCGGGCTGTCACCCAGAATATTTGCTCTCTCTTGCCTTGTCAGCATTCTTATTGTTTTTATTTCCCCTTTAAATACTTCACGCGCGAATGTCCAGTGAAAAATAAAGCTAATTTATGGTAATTTTTGATTGCTAAAAACGAGATTTTTTAAATTTTTACTCACAAAGCGCCGGAAATCTTGCGGAAAAGTCCGAAAGATTTGCGGAAAATGCCATGTCCAGTGGCTTTTAATTACTGGTAGAAAGTAATGGTGTTAATATGGACTTTTTTTGATTAAACTTTTTTCTTAAAAAAGTTTATGGAACTGCCCGGATTCGAACCGGAATCGCGAGGCCCCGAACCCCGAATCATACCAAGTTAGACCACAGCTCCGAATATTTAAGTATTTGTGGAGAAAGTATTTTAAAGTTTTCATACTATTTTTACAATATAAACAATTAAACTAGCGAAATGAAAAATACTTATTTAAATCTTAAAATAAGAAACAAACTTAGAAGAATTTTCAACAAACATGATGTTATAAGAATATATCAAAGCGATGAAGTGAATTTCGACGAATACGATCCTGAAATTAAAGAGATTTTTAACAGAATTAATAAGTTCAAGAATAAATCTGAATTTTTAAAAAATGTTCATTTAGTTTTTATAAAAATGTTCGGTAAAGACATAGCAGGAAATAGAAATAAATACAAAAAACT
>CAYHXI010000068.1:0-7674 GCA_964360565.1 uncultured Methanosarcinales archaeon
AAGTATGGACGAAGATAAAATAGATGAAGGAGCTAATGAATTAGTTGATGAAATGAGGAAAGGAAATCCGCAGGTGAAAGAACTATATAATTATTTGAGAGAATATCTTGATAAGGGTTTTGAAGAGTACAAATCAGAAAGGTTTAAGTAAATACCTCACTCTTTTATTCACAATGAAAGAAAATAGAATTTATTTTTCAAAAATTGAAAGAAAAAATCTAATAGAAAGTATGGTGGGATGTTGGAAGAACAAAATGAAAGAGACAGGCGTAGAATACACAAAAAAGATCAGAGAAGGATGGAACAGAAGAATGAAGAGATTCAAAGTATCCAAACCATACTAAATTTCAATCACACAATCATTCACTCTAACTTTATTCGCAACTTTAATAGTAATTAATTCTTCATCAACATCAAGCCACCCTCCAACTTTGGGTTTAAGCTTAGCTTCCTCAGGATAGTCGCAGAATCTTGTAACTGCCATGATTTCATCTGCACAGCCTAATGCATAAAGAATTTCTGTATTGCTGGGGGCTGATACTATGCGCATTTGTTTTCAAACTATTTTAGAGCATAAAGCTTTTAAACATTGTGATAAAAGTAATAAATAATAGAATATTTTAACAACATGGAGGATGAGAAAATGGTAAACGAATTAACAGAAAATGAAAAAGTAGCATTTTTATTGGGAGCATTTTTAGGAGTTGTAGGTGGAATGACATTAAGCATGGCAGTATATTTCGGAGGCAACAGTATTTATGATACTGCAAAAGTGTATAAAGCAGAGAATGGAAGATCTGTTATGAGATTATATAGAGATGGAAGAGACCAAATTTTAGTTGGTGATGAATCTGGAACAAATTACAAAAGACTTGGTTTATACTTAAAAGAAGTTCAAGATGCAAACGACAGAAAGGTTGAACAAGCAAGAATAGAAAAACTTGTTCGATGGGAAGATTGAAATTGAAGGGGCTTAGTGTTTTTTTTTAAAGTATTTCAGTGTGAGCTTGTGAACTCAGAAATACTCACCCAAACCACCCTTTCTTTTTATCTTTATCCAATCCTTCGAATTCTTTCAAAAGCTCAACTTGTTTTTTAGATATTTTTTCTGGAACTTTTATGGAGACTTCAACTAATTCATCTCCGAAACTTTCTTGATGGTGTACATTTGGAAGTCCTTTGCCTTTCATTCGCAACACAGTTCCAGATTGAGTGCCTTGCGGAACTCTGAGTTTTGCAGTTCCTTGAAGTGTTGGAATTTCTATTTCTCCTCCTAAACAGGCTATTGCAAAAGGCATAGTCAATTTAATTCTAATATCATTTTCATCTCGTTCAAAGTTGTTATGAGATTTAACATGCACTACAACAAATAAATCTCCTGCTCTGCCCCCTCGTTCTCCAGATTCTCCTTCTCCTGAAACTCTCAACTGCATTTCTTCTTCTACACCTGGAGGAATTTTTACATCAATTTTATTTGTTTGCAAAGTTCTTCCTTCTCCAGAGCATTCGTTACAGACATTTTCAAAACTTTCTCCATTTCCTCCGCAATTATTGCAAGATGTTGTAGTTGCAAAAGTTCCAAAAGGAGTTCTTCTAGCGTGCTTTACTGCTCCAGTTCCTTTGCAAGTTTCACAAGCAGCCATTCCTTCTCCTCCTTTGCCTTCGCATTTTTTACACACACTTAATTTTCTCATGCTTATTGTTCTTGTTGTTCCAGTTAATACTTCTTCTAGAGAAACTTGAACTTCTGCAGCTATATCTCTTCCTTTGCTTGCTCTGCTTCTTTGTCTTCCGAACCCTGAGAAACCGAAGCCTTCGAAAACATTATCGAACAAATCATCAAAATCTCCTCCGCCGCCAGTGAAATTTCTAAAGTCGAAACCTTCAAAACCATGGCTCTGTCCTTGTCCTTGGCCAAAGTCTGCTGTTCCAAATTGGTCGTATTGCTGTCTTTTCTGTTGGTCTCCCAATACTGCTGCAGCTTCATTTATTTCTTTAAATTTGTCAGTCGCTCCAGATTCTTTATTTATATCTGGATGATATTTTTTAGCGAGATTTTTGTATGCTTTCTTAATTTCATCCTGTGATGCGTTTTTTTCCACGCCCAATGTTTTGTAGTAGTCTTTTGACATTTTTTATTTCATTCTCCATCAATTATCTTTAACATTTTTTCAACATCTATTTTTGTAAACACAAAATTCGCTCCATGTTCTTTTAGTTCTTTTTCGGAGTGTGAGCCTGTTGTTATTCCTATTGTTGTTGCGTTTATGTTTTTGCCTGAGTCCATGTCTTCAACTGCATCTCCAATAATGAATGTTTTCATTTTATTGTCTTTATTCATTTCTTTTTTAACTATTTGCACAATTCCTTTTTTTACTTCTGCATCATCTGCTGTTTTTATTTCTCTGAAAAAGTGCAGCAATCCTGCATTTTTTAGTGAAAGTTTTACAGTCTCTCCTGGAGATGCACTAGCAACCGCAAGAATGTTTTCTTTATTTGAAGACAATTTTTCCAACAATTCTTTTGCGCCTGACAAAGGTTCTACTTTCATTTTTGAAACTGCTTCGTTAAAATATTTTTGAAATAATATTAATACTTCTGGAATTTTTTCTTCGATCTTTTTTTTGTCAACCTGCTCTATTTCTCCAAGCATTCTAGTTATCACAGGATAACTTTTGCCGGAGTGATCGATTTTGTTGAATGTTGTTTTTATTCCAAAAATTTCTTTAAACACTCTAGAATATGCTTTGTCGTGGAAAGGAACTAAATCGAGCAAAGTTTGGTCCATGTCAAAAATTACTAGCTTTGCCATGGTGGAAAAAGTCCTCAATCAAATCTTCCTTTAACTCTATGTTCTTCTTTGTTAAGTATATCACAAATTTCTTGGTCATACGTTGACCTTCTGCCCCAGCTTCGCGACATTACTTTGTGGAGTATGTACGAAAATACAAATGCTCCAAAAACCCAAAAAAATACCACGTCTTCAGTTGCCATATTCATGTTTTTGTTCTCCGAGTATTTATATGTTGCGATTCGTTCATCGTTGGTCGTTATTCGTTCGTCGAATAAATGTTGACGACTTACGAATCACGACGTACGACCAACTAAACTATTTCTTCTTTTCTTTGTCCTTTATTAGTTGAAGATTAATTTAATTATTAATTAAGTCTTCAACTAATTAGACAAAAACAACTATTTCATTATTTTTTGTTTTTGTCTTTATCAACAAATTCAGCATCGAAGATATTTTCTCCTGTTTTGCCGTTTGGTCCTTCTTTGCTTTTACCTTCTTTGGCTTGCTTTTCTTGAGCTGCTTTTTGGTAAAGTTCTGTTGCAGCTTTTCCTGCAACATCCATTACTTCAGCAATCTTTGCTTTCAGCGCATCTATATCTTTTTTCTCTGGCTCTAAAAGTTTTTTGAGCTCGGCAACTTTGTCTTTAACCGCTTTAATCTCTGTCTCAGAAATTTTTCCTTCCATTTCTTTAAGCGATTTTTCTGTAGTGTGGACGATGTTGTCTGCTTCATTTATCGTTTCAACTTCTTCTTTTCTTTTTTTGTCTGCATCTGCAAATTGTTCTGCTTCTTTTCTCATTTTTTCAACTTCAGCTTCGTTGAGTTTGTTTGGAGCAGTTATTCTAACGCTTTGTTCTTTTCCTGTTCCTAAATCTTTTGCAGAGACGTGAAGTATTCCGTTTGCGTCAATATCGAATCCAACTTCAATTTGTGGAATACCTCTTGGTGCAGATGGAATTCCTACAAGATCAAACTGCCCTAAAAGTTTGTTGTCACCAGCCATTTGTCTTTCTCCTTGGAACACTCTTATTGTTACTGCAGTTTGATTGTCTGCAGCTGTGCTGAACACTTGAGACCTTTTTACAGGAATTGTTGTGTTTCTGTCGATTAATTTTGTAAATACTCCTCCAAGAGTTTCTATTCCTAGAGAGAGTGGAGTCACGTCTAAAAGCAGAATGTCTTTTACGTCTCCCGCTAATACTCCTGCTTGAACTGCTGCTCCCATTGCAACACATTCCATTGGGTCTACGCTTCGTTCTACTTTTTTGCCAACCCATTCTTCTAAATATTTTTGCACGATTGGCATTCTTGTTGGTCCACCGACTAAAAGTACTCTTGCAATATCTTTTAGAGAGAGTTTTGCATCGCTTAATGCTTGGTCTATGCTTTTTTTGCATTTTTTAACTATAGGCTCGATTAATTCCTCGAGTTTTGCTCGAGTCATAGTCATTGTCAAATGTTTTGGTCCTTTATTTGTTGCAGAAATAAATGGAAGATTTATATCTGTCTGCAATACTGTGCTTAATTCTATTTTTGCTTTTTCTGAAGCTTCTCGAACTCTCTGCATTGCAGTTGGGTCTTCTCCTAAGTCAATTCCTTCTGCGTCTTTGAATTTTTTTACTATAAAATTAATTATTGCAGCATCCATATCAGTTCCACCAAGTTGTGTGTCTCCAGATGTGCTTTTGACTTCGAACACTCCTTGGCCGAATTCCATGATTGTGACGTCTAATGTTCCTCCTCCTAAGTCGAACACAAGAACTTTTTGTTCTTTTTCTCCTTTGTCAAGTCCGTATGCTAATGCAGCTGAGGTTGGTTCGTTGACTATTCTTACTACTTCTAATCCTGCGATTGTTCCTGCATCTTTTGTTGCTTGTCTTTGGTTGTCGTCGAAATATGCTGGGACGGTAATTACTGCTTTCGTTATTGGCTCTCCTAAGAATGCTTCTGCGTCTTTCTTTATTTTTTGCAGCACAAATGCAGATATTTGCTGTGGAGAATATTCTTTTCCGTAAATTTGGTATTTGAAATTAGAACCCATTTTTCTTTTTGCAGCCATGACTGTTCCTTCTGGATTTGAGACTGCCTGCCTTTTTGCTGGTTCTCCGACGATAACTTGTCCATCTCTTGTAAATGCTACTACGCTTGGGAAAGCTTTTCCATATAAGCTTGCTCCTTCTGCGCTTGGGACTATTTTTGGTTTACCTCCCTCTAAAACTGCAGCTGCGCTGTTTGATGTTCCTAAATCGATTCCGATTATTTTTGCCATTTTTTATTTTCCTCCGAAATTTTATATTGAGGAGGTTACGCTGAATTTATTCAGCTATACCTCCGTTCTTATCTTCGTTTATTGGTTTTTTATTTATACTTATTGTTGGCGACGAAAGTTATTTTATACTTTTTTGAGTCGCCAACTATTAAGTAAATAACCCTATTGTTTATCGCGTAGGTTATTTACTTTTACCTTAGCATACCTCAAGACTTTGTCTTTTAAGAGGTAGCCTTTCTGTAGCTCTTCGACAACGATATTGTCTGGAAGAGTGTCAACGTGAACTTGCAATAATGCTTCTTGTTCGTAAGGATTGAATGGTTTTCCTTTAACATCCATTTCTTTGACTCCTTCTTTTTCTAATGTTTTGTGAAGGTTGTTGAATATCATTTGAACGCCGTTGAAAAACTCAGACGGAACGTCATCTTGCTTTAAATTTGATAATGCGAGTCTGAATTCGTCGACGACAATCAACAAATCTAGTATGAGTTTGTGTGTAGCAAAAGATTGGAACTCTTTCTTTTCTTTTTCGACTCGTTTTGAGTAGTTTTCGAACTCTGCCTGAAGTCTTCTTAAATGGTCGGCGTAATCTGTGATTAGCTTATGTTTTGAAGCTAATTCTTTCTTTAATGAGTCCATTTGATGCTTTAGCTGCTCTACTTCAGAGGGCTTTGAATAACTTTTTACATCAGTATTCAAAGCACTCTTATGAGGAGTTTGACTATTTTCCAATGATTTTTCAAACTCCTCTTTAGATACTTCAGCACATACTTCAGTTGCTTCATTAGATACTTCAGGTTCTTTCGAACCATCATCTACTTGATTTTCCTGCTTTACTTCTTTACTCATTTTAAACATTTTTGAATACTCACTTTTTAACCATATATTCGCATAGTGCCTACAAATTAATTTTTACACTAATCTCGTCGACCTTAAGTCAACAGAGTAGGCGTAAACAATAACAGATATATAAATCTTTCGCTAAATTTTCAGAAAAATTTATATAGTTGGAGTTCTATTTGTCTTTTCATGACTTACATTAAGAAAAGAATTACGATAATAAGTATCACAAAACCTAGAAATAATGATGTGAATGAAGATATACAGTGGATGGGTGACAGTCTAGGGTTATTTCATCTGAGAGATAAGGAGAAGAGCTGCTTCAGGATATTTGTTGAGTTCATAAAGGCAGCTAAAGAGGATAAACTGTTATCTAGCGATGAGATAGCAGAGAGAATAGGACTTACTCGCGGAACTGCAGTTCACCATCTAAATAAGATGATGGAGTCAGGGTTAGTTATTCAGCAAAAGAACAGATATATCCTTCGTGACCCAAATTTAGAGATTCTTCTGGAAGACATCAAAAGAGACTTTGAAATGGCTTATGAAGAGCTCAAAAAGACTGCCAAAGAGATAGATAAGGCTTTGGGGATATAGTCTGTGGTCAGTAGTGAGTGGTCTAGAGTCAGTATTCTACGGTGAATTGATTGATTTGTGAGTAAAAAGTCAAAAAAGTGAGAGTTCGTTGGAATGTTAGGCACTATTTAATGTATTGATAGATAATACTTTTCTAAATTTTAGTTACACATATCTAACTTAATTGATATTCAGAAAAACACTTTCCTAACCAATAAATAAACCAGCAATCCCGCTAGAACTATTCCCACACCAATTAATGGTCCTGTAAAATTACCTAAAGAAGGTAGAGAGACTTTAACATTATAACTTCCAAGAGTTAAAGAATAAGCATTTGTTACTTCTGCGCTGACAGGAACTTCTGTTACGTTACTTTTCTCAGCAAACACACCTATCATAGATACTAACAGTGCGATTAAAAACAGTGAATATTTCATGACCCCCTCCTAATTTAGTTATTCGTAAGCCGTTATTCGTAAATGTTTACTTCTATACGACTCACGACAAACTACTGACGACAGACTACTAGTTATCTCACCTCTCACACTCATAAAATACAGAGTTATTTAAAAAACTTACTTTATCTAGTACGTGGAAAGCTAAGAGAAGAATTCCACTACTATAAATTTTTCCGCCACGCAGGTTAAATTTATTTATTGGCTTTGTTGATTGAAAGTTTCTATCTCCCACTTCGGATCCGAGTGGGAGATAGAAACTAATTAACAGCGAAAACAAGGAAAGAACAAAAACAGCGTGGCGGAAAAGTTTTTCAAAGAAAACTAAGTAAGATTAGCTTTCCACGTACTTTATCTAGACTTTTGCGTTTCTGATATTACACTACCGATGCAAAAGTATAGATTACGCAACTTTTGCCAAATGTATATATAAAACGCAAAAGTTAAGTTTAGAAATCCCATATTCTTTTGGGCCATTTCCATTGCTTCGTTTCACCTTCCTCTAAGATTTCTACATCGAGATATTTTTCATTCCAATTAATCTTAACTTCAGGCTCAATTACTTTTCTAACAACAGGCCTTATTCCTAAGTTAGGAAAGCTTTCGCCAGGATGAAATTTTCCATCTAAGCAAGGTTGGTCTAATAAGAATATGTACGACCTGCAAAAAATCACTAAATCAGAGTCAGGCTGCCAATACCTCCACAATTCTTTGTTTCCATATTCATTAGGCAATCTTAC
>CAYHXI010000069.1:0-7659 GCA_964360565.1 uncultured Methanosarcinales archaeon
ATTTATATATAACTAATTCAGAGTAGTTAAAATGGATACAAGCACCCTATATAGAGGAACTTCATATCATCAGCTTAGAGTGTGGACTTATCCTAAAGCTCCTACTGCTGAACTTTTGTTGTCGAGCAGAATATTCAATTTTCCTTTTGTTGACGACCCTTTTTCTGCTCTTTTAATGGGTGCAGAACAGGGAGAGAAAGATAACTCTCCGATTGCCATTATTGTCGCTAAAAATATTGATATTGGCTGTGCTGCAGAAGATGGTCCTGAACCAAGTGGAACTTATAAAAATAGTTATCATTTAGATTTTGAAGAATTAAACCCTTCTCAACTGGAGATGTTGATTCAAGGAGGAAATTTAAACAAATTATCTGAATTTTGTTCTTTTTTAACTCCTGAAAAAATAGAGGAGTTAGTAAAACACACTCAGCGGGCGAGTAAAACAATGAGGAAACAAGTACCTAGACAAATTAAGGATCTTTATGGAGGAATTGTGATAAAATGGTGCGGAGATAAAGAGTGATTTATCACAAACTTTTAAAACAACACGACTAACTACAACTATATTTGCCGCTGTAGCTTAACCTGGTAGAGCGACAGTTTCATAAGCTGTAGGTTGTGTGTTCAAATCTCACCAGCGGCATTTTATTTTAAGATTTTTTTTTAAGAAATCGTTAGCTTTATAAAATTACATCCTTCTTCTATATATTCTGCCGTCGTGGCACAACCTGGTACTGCGCAAATCAATTTTGAATAATTGAGCGTAACCCTGGAAAGGTTGTTTCCGCAAGGATTTCCCGGTTCAAATCCGGGCGACGGCGTTCATATAAATTATATAATGGAGGTAAAGAAAATGAGCAGTAAAGAAGAGGAATATTTTGTTGTTGGAGTTAGTGCAGTTGTAACTGCTTTAGCATTGAGTTGGGGAGCAACGTGGGTTGTTAATGCATACATGTCTGGCAAAGAAAAATTATTAGGAATAGAATTAGAGACTGCAAAAGTTGAGAAAGGATATATTTTGCAAGAACGCGATTTAAACAATAATGCTCTGCCAGAACTATTTTATGAAATCGATGGAAAGAAAGTATTTTTATCTGTCGATGGCAAAAGTATTGAAGACACTCTAGGACAATAGATTTTAGAAAAAATGCTTAATCCAGCCGAAAGAGACGAAAAAGTAACTATTTTGAAGAAGAATATTAGAAACAAAAAACCCGAGTTAGAAAAACTTCTAGAAGAGTGCAATAATTATTTCTACGAAGATAAATTCTACCGATTTTATCACCAATCTTTCAAAGTTTATTCTCTTCAAGGTATGACTGAAAGAATAGTAAATGAATTCAAATCTTTGCTTCCGGATAGAGAATTAAATAACTGGTTTGCTCAAATAGTCTCTGAAGGAACTGGAAAAAAGTTTGATTTGCCACATAATCAGAGATGGCTTGAAGAAACTAGGCCGATTGTGGAAGCATTCTCTCACTCTAAATACTTCTTAGAAATGATGCTGAAGTATGAGAAAGATATGGACTCTTTCGATAAATTTATGCCGAGCGGGTGGGCTGCTGTGCTTTATTTGTATGATTTGAGATATTAATATTCGCCTATTAAATCATAATATTTAATTCTTAATATATCAATCATCATTTTTGCAGCATCTCTTAAAGGATGAACTGTGCTTCCTTTTTGGTCTATCCAAATCACTGGAACTTCTGCAATTTTGTATCCATATTTTTTTGCAAGAAATAATGCTTCAACATCGAATGCGAATCCTTTTATTTTTTGTTTTGAAAATATCTCTTTTGCAATATCTGTTCTAAAAAGTTTAAATCCGCATTGTGTGTCTTTAAAGTAGGGAAGAATTAACATTCTAACTAACAGAGGAAACGTTTTGCCCATTAACTGTCTATAGAATGGCTGCTGAACAATTATTTTAGACTCTTTAAGATTTCTTGAGGCGATGGCGATGTCATATCCTTTTTTTATTTGAATCAAAAGATTTTCAACTTCTTCTATGGGTGTTGCGAGGTCAGCATCTGTAAATAAAACTAAGTCATGCTATGCAGAATTTATCTCTCTTTTCACAGAATATCCTTTGCCCATGTTTTTATCGTTCTTGAGTAATATTATGTTTTTGTGCTGCTTCACTATTTCACATGTTTTGTCTTGCGAACAATCATCAACAATTATGATTTCATATTTTTCAACTCTCCTGCAGACATAATTCTCAATAAGAGAAAGTGTATTTCCAATTCTTTTTTCTTCATTGTATGCTGGAATAACAATTGAGAGGTTCACAACGATGTGTTAAAAAAGCATTATTTAAATACTTTTCATACTTTTATCATACTGAGATTTGATGCGAAATTTTATTAATCAAAAAAGAGAATTCATTGCAGGACTTTTAGCAGTTTTACTAACTTTGGGAATTTATTTTGTTTATTTGTTTCCGAGAATTTTTTTCTGGAAAGACAATGCTATTTGGGCGTTTAGCAATGGAGTGTGGGGAGATTGGGGAGCGCATTTAACTTATGCTAGTGTTTTCGCGTACAAGCCGATTTCTGCATGGTTGATGCATCCAGTTTATTATGGCAATACGTTCAATTATCCTTTTGGAGCAGATATGATTTCTGGACTACTAATTAGAGCAGGATTGGATTACGTCTCTGCATTTATTCTTCCTTCTATTTTTACAGCAATATTTTTTCTCATTATGTTGTACATATTTTATTATCACTTTTTTAAGAATCCCAAGCAGGCATATTTAGCAATAATTATTTTTTTGACAAGTGGAGGATTAGGATTTCTTTGGTTTGTGCAAGATTTTGTGCAGAAGCCTGAGCTGAACACTTTGCTTTTTCCGCCCAGAGAATATACGATGTTGGAAGCTCAAAACATAAAATGGTTTAATGTTGTTGTGCATGAATTTTTGCCGCAGAGAGGAATATTGCTGGGAATTCCTTTTATGTTGGTTTTCGTTATGATTATAGTGTATTGGAGAGAGAAGAAATTCAAAGTATCGTACATTTCTCTTGCAATCACTGGATTTCTTTCAAGCATTATGCTATTTGTTCATGTTCATTCCTACATCGCTTTTGCATTGTTCTGCGCAGTACTTTTTGTTTTGGAGAGGGAGTATTGGAAAAAATTATTGGTGTTCGGAATTTCTGCAACCATTCCATCTGTTTTTGTTTACTTGATTTTCCACAGCGGAAACGTGAATGGATTTTTGCAGTGGTATCCTGGCTGGCTTTCAAATGCAAAAGCACAAAATATTAATTTTATTTATTTTTGGATTCTTAATTGGGGATTTTTTCTTCCAATTGCGTTTTGGTCGATATGGAAAAATAAATTGTACAAGAACTTTATAATTTTAGGATCAATTATTATTTTTGTGCTTTGTAATTTGTTTATATTGCAGCCGTACGATTGGGATAACTCAAAATTGTTCACTTGGGTATACTTGATTTTCAGCATTCCTGTTACGTTATTTTTAGTTGATTTATGGAAGAAAAATTTGCTTTGGAAAATTGTTGCAATATTTTTATTTATATCGATTACTGCTTCAGGAGGTTTAGATTTGATAAGACTAACTCATGCAGAAGAATTATCTGCTCAATTTTTGAGCGCAGAAGAAATAGAACTTGCAGAAAAATTCAGAAATATTTCAAAACCAACAGACATAATTCTTACCTCAGATAAACATAATCACTGGGTTTCAACACTGACAGGAAGACAAATATTGATGGGCTATTCTGGCTGGTTGTGGTCTTATGGAATTAAGTATGAAGATAGAAGAAAAGAAATTGTCAGCATGTTTTCTGGAAGTGAAGAATCTAAACATTTGCTGCAGAAATACGATGTGAGCTATGCAGTCATAGGTCCTTCTGAAAGAAGTGATTTTTCTGCAAATGAAACATTTTTTGAAGAAAATTACAAACGAGTGCTGAAAAAAGGAGAATATGCTGTTTATTCGATGAAATAATGAAATTTACTCTATATACTCCGCAATTATATAACAAAAACGTTATTTTATTCTCATGGACTGGAATAACAGCTTATTTGAGAACAAAGTTAGAAAAATAGATGCTAATGAGAATAAAATTAAACAGCTTCAAATATCTGCTCTTAAAAGAAAATCTTTTGTAGACTCACATCCAATAACAGACAGCAATTCTTCAGTTCTTATAACTGAGCTTTACAATGCTGCAGAGCAATTGGTCAATGCAGTTATAGAAAGCTATGGATTTCAAGTGGATACTAAAGAATGCAGTCATTATTTTTTAAGGGATGTTCTAAGCAATAATTTTATATGCAATTCTATGAAGCAGTATGAAAAACTTTGCAGGGAAATAACTTCTCAAGGAAGAAACATAAGTGCAAAAGAAGGTTTGCAAATCATACAAGAACTAAAGTTTTTGCTCGAAGAGCTTCAGAAAGAAGTAAGGTATTCGAGGAGATAGTGTGAGGGGGGAGAGTTTTTCGGAAGTTTTATATACTTGTATGCTATAAACATACATATGGATGCTAATAACATACAGTTTACAAAAATAGAATTACAGATAACAAAATATTTCTTTAAACATTATCAGGATAAATTAAATTCTAGGCAGCTTGCAAAATTGTTGAGCATAAATCACGCTCATGCAAGTAAACTCTGCAATTCGCTTGTTAAAAAAAGTCTTTTGAAAAAAGAAAATGCAGGAAATACCTTTTTGTTTTCCTTTGATTATGATAGTAAACTGGCAATAAAATTTATTGAGTATCTGTTTTCCTTAGAAGAAAATGAGTTTCCTAAATGGCTCTCTGTTGTTTTACATAGTTTAAAGAAATTTAATGAACACATCATTCTAGGCATTGTTTTCGGCTCGTCTGTTAAAAATAGTAATTTCAATGACGTTGATGTTTTGCTTGTTTACGAAAAAAATAAATCGAGACAGATAAATAAGATTAAAGAACAAATAAGAAATTCACAACTTATTGAAAAGCCGATTAGATATGTTGATATTACAGAAAAAGATATATTATTAAACAAAGACGATAAAATATTTTACAATGTCTTGTCAGATAGTTTGATTTTTTATAATTCAGAAAAATATGTGGAGGTGATTAAGAAATGTCTCAAATAGCTGCTCATTTGAAATGGTGCTTGAAAGATGAAAGGAGACTTGTGAAAACAAAGTCGGATTTAGATTTAGCACAGAAACATCTTAAGAAATCAGAATATAATTATGGTGTTGTGCAGACTCTTGAGACTCTGAAAATATATGACTGGGCTTTAAACATAGGATTTTACTCAATCTATCATTGTTTTTTAGCGATATTATCCAAATATGGATACTCATCAAAGAATCAATCATGCACAATTACTGTGCTTTTGGATTTAATAGACCAGAAAAAGCTATCTCTTGACAAAGATTTAGTGCTTCAATTTGATACTCTTGAAGTAGAAAAAGATATGACTAGTTCGACTGTTAGAATGGAGAGAGAAATTTCTACTTATGGTGTGGAGACGAGCATAAACTTGCAGCAATTGAAACACATCAAAGAAATAATTGTGAAAGTACAATGGGAAACAATAAAAATATTGGCGGAGTAAATTGAACAAATGAAGCTAAAATGTGATTTTCAGGGAAACTGTGAGAATAAAGCATTCAGAGAAGTTTATCCTGATTTAATTAGCAGAACCCGCAAAAATAGAGGGTGGAGTTATTTGTGCAGAAAACATTTCTACGAAGAACAATCTAGACTTAGAAAATTAGGCAAAGAACTTCCTTGGTCTGGATTCAGAAAGATTGATAACATAAGAAATAGTAAATGTTCTCAGCACCACTAATCCAGAAAATATATAAATCCCTTAGTCGAAACTCAATTTAATGTCCAAAAAAGCTAAGGTGGCGTACTTTTGCATGGAATTCGGCATAGAAGACATGGTCTATGGCGGAGGGTTAGGAATTTTGGCAGGAGACTTCATAAAATCTTGTGCAGACTTGGCTCTTCCAGTTGTTGGAGTTGGACTTCTCTATAATGATGGAAATTTTCATCAGGAATTAAGTGAAGATGGAGTTCAAACTGAACGTTATGAGAGATTTTATCCTGAAAAATTTATGCGTAAAGTAACAAATGATGTTTCAGTTCAGATAGAAGGCAGAGAGGTTAAAGTTGGTGTTTGGCAGTTTAATGTCAAAGGAGAAAAAAGCACAGTTCCGATTCTTTATTTAGATACAAACGGTCAGAATTCTGGCAGGCCTTGGGATGAGAAAATCTGCAGCAAACTTTATCCTGCTGAGCAGTATGAAAGATTAACTCAAGAACATGTTTTAGGAACTGGAGGAGTGCAGGCTTTAGAAGTTCTTGGCTACGATAAATTGGAAAAATATCATATGAATGAAGGCCATGCAGCTCTGTTAGGGTTGGAGTTAATCAGCAAATATGGATTCGATGAAGCCAGAAAAAAAATTGTTTTCACCACTCATACTTGTGTTCCCGCAGGAATTGATGAATTCTCCAGAAGTCTTGGAGAACAAGTTTTAAGAGAAAATTTTCCTTCTGAAAAAGAATTGTATGATTTAACTGGCTCAAACAATTTAAACATGATGAGACTCGCAATGGCTCTTTCATCGCAATCTTTTGGCGTTTCAAAAATTCACGAGCAAGTATCTAAACATTTGTTCAAAGATTTTCCAAGAATAAAAGAACTCTACAGCATAAATAATGGAGTTCATCTGCCTACTTGGACTGCTCCAGAAGTGCAGAAGTTGTACGATGAAGCGACAAATAAAAATTGGAGGCAGAATCCTGAAAGTTTAGAGAATGTTCTTCAGCTCAGCGATAATGCAGTATTAGACGCCCATTCAGTTCAAAAAAGAAATCTTGGAGAATTTTTAAGAAATGATAAACGAGTCAAAGGCTCTGCTGAATTTTCTGAAGACAAACTCACAATCGGTTTTGCAAGAAGATTTACTGCATACAAACAAGCAACATTAGTTTTTGAGCAAATAGACAGATTAAGAAAACTCGGCAAAGATGTTCAGATAGTTTTCTCAGGCAAAGCGCATCCGAGAGATAACGGCGGGAAAGAAATTATTAAAGAAGTTTTTAATTATATGAAAGAATTAGAGAATGAAGTTTCTATTTGGTTTGTTGAAGACTATACTGTTGAAGTTGCAAAATATTTGACGCGAGGAGTTGATTTGTGGCTGAACAATCCTCAACGATGCCTAGAAGCGTCTGGAACCAGCGGAATGAAGGCTGCTGCAAATTTTATCCCTCAGCTGTCTATTATCGATGGTTGGTGGACTCCAGATAGTTTAGGAGGACTTATTGAAGGAGTTACTGGCTGGTCTATTGGACGACATCCAACTGAAGCAGATATCTTTGCGTTATCAAAATCTCAAGATTTTAAAGACCATTTGCATGCGATAGATGCTAGAAATGATGCTGAAGATTTCTACAACAAATTAGAAAATGTAATTATTCCGCGGTTCAAAGATAAAACAGAGTGGGTAAAAGTTATGAAAGGCTCAGCAGCAAATAATGCTCCAAAATTCAATTCTCACAGAATGGCTAAAGAATATTTTGAGAAGGCGTATAAAATTCAAAACACTTGCGGTCCTTGAGTTTCTAGAGTATTAAAGTATTTTCTCCATTCGTCTATTTTGT
>CAYHXI010000070.1:0-7650 GCA_964360565.1 uncultured Methanosarcinales archaeon
CCTGACTCATTCCCCCAAAGCCCTAGACATTTCATTAGACTTGAAGTAGTGTCATTCCCGCGGAGGCGGGAATCCAGACTAAATATACCCTTATAAGATTTTAACTAATAGATCTCTTGGCGAAATAATTTTTACATCATTTATTTTTTCTTTGATTATTTGATTATCCAAATGTTTTTTATCGAGAGTTACTAAGTATTGACTCCCAGTCAAAATTGCACCTGCAACCACATGACAGTCCTTTTCTTCAATTATACTTGTGTATGGTTTTATTTCATCATTTGAAATTTTTTCTCTTATTAAAATTCCATATTCATTTATTAATAAATCAATGTTAATTCTATGGTCAAATTTTTGGATATTATCTTCCAGCTCATCAATTACGGTTTTAGAAGTCAAACCATAAATTATTTTTCCTTTTACTAATTCTAGTAGCGCCCTAGAAGAACCCGTCGAAGAATATAATCCAGAAAATAATACCGAAGCGTCAAAAAATACCGTAATCATTTTAATTTTTTTGCCAATTTCTTTTCTAAATTCGTAGGCAACTTATCATCTTTCAAAAATTGTTGAAGTTCTTTTTTGGAATATGTCCGATACAAAACGGGCTTTTCCATCGGCTCAATTATAATTTGATTAGCAATAATTTTTGCCTTAACCATTTTCCCCTCCTCAATCCCAAGTTCTTTTCGCCAAGATATAGGGAGAGTGACCATGCCTTTTGAAAGGATTTTTAACCATTCCTCCTGGTTGTTTGTAGTTATTTGCATATGATAAGTTTAACTTTCTAACTTTCCATATTGTAAACTTTCAAACAAGGTTTGTCAATACCTATAGTGCTTTATTATTATATAATCGATTACTGTATGAATCTTTCGTTTTTACAAATATTGATTTTATTTTTTACCGGCATTTTTGCTAGTCTCTTCGGTTCGTTAGTTGGTGGCGCAGCTTTCATCACAATCCCCATAATGGCTTCTCTTGGTATTCCCCTTCCAATGACTCTTGCCGCCAATACATTTAGCAATCTTGGAATAAATATTGGTGGGTTTAACAAGCTTAGAAAAAAAGACCTGATTGACTATAAACTTGGTTTTTATTTGGCATTTTTTGCTTTTTTTGGATCGCTGTTTGGATCGAATCTTGTTCTCAAAACCCCAGCAACTTATATAAAAGGTGTTCTTATTTTTGCTTTGGTATTTTCTCTTATTTCTTTATTTATAAAACCAAAAAGAGGGATTATTCAAAGTGAAAATAAACGTATTGGCATTGTTGGTTGGATTTTAGGTGCCATTTTAGCGACGATTTTGGGAGCCTACGCAGGTTTTTTGGGTGCCGGTGTTGCCACATTCTATACCTACGGATTAATTTTTATTTTTAATCAAAGTTTTTTAGAAAGTACCGGGACAAGGAAAATCCCAGGATTGATCCAGGCAATCGGAGGAACAATTGTTTTTTTGATAAACAAAAAGGTTGACCTATTGATTTGCTTATCTCTATTTTTTGGTATGTACATTGGTTCCGAAATCGGCACTCACTACGGAATCAAATTTGGCAACAAATTCATCAAAATCTTGTCAATAATTATTACGATTATTCTGCTAATTAAGTTTATACAATAATCCAAAATGAGTTATTTAATTTTTTTCACAAACATAAACAAATGCACATAATTCATCAAATACTCCCATATCGGTTTCTTTGTAAGTTGTGACCATAATTTTTTTCACCATTAATTCAAATTTTTCTAATGATTTTTTTAAAGATTCCATATCAGTTAAAGGGTTTAAACTCTTTCCAATTTCTTGTCCTTTTACGGTAAAACGAACCTTTCCAGAAGTCTGCGTTTGACGTATCGGTAGTGGCGTTGAAAGTAGTAGTTTGCCGCCAGTTCTTAAGTTTGCTGAAATAGACTTGATTGTATCTATTGGTGTCGGAGTCGTATCAATTATAAAATTAGCAATCACTAGATCATACAATTTATCCTTATGATATTTTGACGCCTCAGCAACTTCTATTTGCTTGCCCTTAAAATTACCTCTCAAAAACCCACTTAATAACATAGCTGGCGAAATGTCTGTACTTAAAATTTTTCCTTCATTTTTGGATGATAAATTTCTTAAAAAATCTCCTACTCCACAGCCAATTTCAAGAATTTTTTGTTGTTCTAATTTGATTTTTGATTTAAATCCGAGTAAATTGGCAATTTGATTAGGTGTATATATTCCAACCAAAGCTGAAGAATATACGTCAGCTAAACCTTTTAGTGTGAATCTTAATTTAATTATTTCTTTCTGATCTAATGTCTTTACACTATTAAAAAAATGACAAGCATTATCAAAACTTGGATATTTAATAAATATTTTTTTTCTGAGGATAAATTTTCTAAAAGAATAAGTATCTTTTCCATAAATTCTCTCAATTCCTTTGGTATTGCCTTATCAATTTGAGCTAATAATTTAATAATTGTCAAACTTTTTTTAATTCTATATTCTTTTAGGTTTATTGCCGCCGAAAGTATAATTTCTTGACTAAGAAATAGCCCTTCTTGAGTGATCGTGTCTTTTTCGTCAATTTCTGCTATTGCAATATTTTTTAATAATTTTGAAATTAAATTTAATTTAGTATTTTTATTTTTGCTTAAAATATTAAGTAATTGATTTATTACTGGAAGAGTTTGGTAATATCTACTTCTGACTCCAGCATTCAAAACATGTTTTGTGGAAATTATATCTCTATTTTCATATTGAGGGACGGCTATAACCATACAGCGAAGATGTTCCCCTATAACTTTTAATCTATTGGGTTTGTCAATAAGCTCTGTAACCCACCATGGTTTTTTTTCTACATATTTTATTTCCCTAATCCAAGGATATTTTTTTATTAGCTTTGATTTTTGATTTGTACAAAAAGAAAAATTTTCAAAAATTTTTTCTGCTGAATATACATTAAACTTTTTTACTAATTGGTCCCAACCTTCGATTAAATATTTTTTTTTCATTTTTTGGTTTATATACTACATAAAGTCATAATTATACAATAATTACAAAAAACTAATTGCTATCCTATAATATTGATTAAATTCACAAAAACTGTTAAAATGTGCGATCGTGTAAGACTAGTATTAGTTTTGTGTCAAAAATATTATGATATTAGAAAGCAACGTAAAACCACAATATATTCCCCCTAACAGTTGGATTGGTATTCCAGATTTAGCCCTTTCTTTTGAAGTTCTAACTAAGAGATTAAATATACCTTTTCCAATACAACAAATAAAGGATTCAGAAACTTCTTTAATAGATAGTTTAAAGGGAATTTGGAAGAATAGCCTTATAATTCTTCCCATTCATCAGATAAAGAAACAGTTGATAACTGTAGTCGGACAAATAGAACAAGCTTATCCTAATTTACTAACAGTTTCTCTTGATCCTTTCTACATAAACAATCGACCAGTCTTTCATGTAAACCGCATAGCAAACACACAAGGTAACTTTATTGGTTTTGGCCCAAGACCTGGAGAAAAATCTCTAAAAAATCAAATAGATACTATTTCTGAATTAGCCCATCAACAAAACAAATCAGATGTTTTAATCGTTGATGATTTTTTGATGAGTGGACGAACAGCGTTATCCGCAGTAAAAGCATTCAAAAAAAGAGGCTTTAATATTGTAGGAGTGACTGTGGGTGTGGCAAAAAAAGCTACGGTTGAAGAATTTTTTCAACTTGGCATAGAGGTAGTTGCCCCATTTATTTATACTACGATTAAAGACGCCGCTTACTTCAGGGATTTAGTGGCTGGTGCTCCTCGAGCTGGTTTAGTACTTGGAAAAGTAAATGCTAGTGGAACGGTTCGGCCGTTAATAGACAACAATGGAATTCCATTTCGACCGCCATATGCTGCTGCACCACCCAAAATGCCTTGGGATATGACAACTAAATGGGCAGGTATACCCGAGAATGAGATAAAAAATTTTTCAGTAGTATGTTGGCGAGTGGGTCAAACTATCCACACGGCTTTAATATCTGCCGACGGAAATAGAACTGTAGAATTAGGCGATTTAGTATCTGATGCTTCCTCAACAATTGGTTTTCCTGGACCATCTCCAAAACATATGTCAAATGGAATGCTTGATGCTAAAAAGCCGATTTTAGCAGTTATTGATCATAAAATAAAGAAAATTTTAGGTTTTCCAGACAAACAAACTTTTTATAGTTTTCCAGATAATAAAAATGATTGAATTAAATACACCTATTCATGGGTTAAATGCTGTCTTGAAAAAAGGAGAAAATATATCTCAAGGATTTCAACTTATAACGCCTAATGTTATCTCTAAACTTTCATCTCCAGAGATTGGTCTTGTAACTACGGCTATTTCTCAAGTGATTAAATCTAGATACCATGATTCTTATGGTGATGAAACGGTTTATAACCATGATTCATTAGAAGCACAAATAGCTACTGGAGATATATCAAAAATGCCAGATTCTATGAAATATTTTTTTTGGTTAGCAGGAAAAAATGATACTCCAGGTTTCGTCACGGCTATATCGTTTAGACATCCAAATGGTGCAAAATTAGGCAGATCAGTTAAATCTCCATCGCCTATTTTTAATCAACTTCGAGGTGGTCAAATAATGAATGAAAGAATTCCTTTCATTTTAAAAAATCTTCCGTATGTTTCCTGGTTTTCAGTTGATTCAAGAGCTGCAAGAGTCGAAAGTGTAGCTAGTAGTACTAAGTCTCCCCATCTAATTCCATCAGGATTGGAACCAATACATCACACTTTTCAAGGAAATATAATAATACAAGACCCTAGTGTTTCCATGATTGGGTTCAGAGATCCAAAAGCAATTCCTCATACTACTTTATACGCATCAGAAAATTCTCTTTCTAGACATTTTTTGAAAAAAATAACGGACTTAATGCATGCCAAATGGCAAACATCAACATATGATTTAGATCATCCAACAACCTTAAATATTAAAAAAGGAAATACTATTTTAAATAGTGATTATTCTATTAGAATTGGTGATTATGCTAGCGTAAAAATACTAAATCCGACTGGTAGCAAAGAACAAATAGCTTTGACTATCAAAATGCTTCAAGAACGTTTTTTTTCTGGGGGTTTAAGATATCTCACTTTTGAAATTGATATTTCTAATCCAGATTCAATTTTGTGGCAGGATACTTTAGAAAGTCTTGGTTACACTCCAACAAGATTTTGGCCTCCTACGGGAGAAAAGGATACTCCAACTTTACGTTTTGGACTCTTAAACACTCAAGTTACCGATGTGCTTTCTCTAAATTTACCGAAAGTCGATGAATCTTTTCCTTACTTTCGAGAAACAAATTCAGTTTTTCAAATGTTTGATCAAATTGCAGAATCACTTTTCGCTGGTAAAAATATATTATCTGAAATTTTTTAAATAATAAAAAATTAAAATTGTTTTAATAAATTTTTATGAATGAAATAATTACAAAGTTACCAAGGTCTTTAGAAATAAATAAATTCAAGCGTGAAGAAAGAGAGTCCAATGATTTATTTTTTTTGCTTGAACAAATAGGAATTTGGGATAAAATGAAGGCAATCGGACGTTTTGAACCGGCTCGCCGTTGTGCAAATTTAACAAGCAATGCTGCAATAAAACTAAATGACCTTGCTATCCTAGCTGGTATTGAGCCTGTTATTTCTCCAAAAGTAGCATTTTTGACCGGTTTGTTATTTAAAGCGGGTCAAGCAATTGATGATCAAATGGTATCAGAATTTCGTCTTGATGAACTTGACCCGAAAAATTTAAATTTATACCGATATCCAGCACATGCACCAGAAAGAACAATTAAGAACAGCAATATATTAAAATTATCATTATTTTTGCATCAATTGGGTTATCCCCAATTCGCTAAATTAGTACTTCATGGACCACATAAAAAATTTTTTGAGGAAGCTGAGTTACCAAATATTTTAGTAGCTTTAGTAAATGCAAATTTAGCTTTAGGAAAAGACAATATTTGGCATTCGTATCTTACCCCTAGCGTTGCTTTACTAGCAATCGAGCCTTATGCACTAAGATCAGATGAGCTTGAATCGACGCAAGCTAAAGATATAGTTGATCGTGCCCGAATGGTTGCAATAAATACTACTCTTCAGCACATTCTACATATAAATTCAAATATTGCTTTTTCAGATGAAACATATGTATTAAATAATGGTGAATTATTAGAACGATGGAATGTTGTTCAAGAAGTTTTTAAGCATTTAGGCCTACCTTTTCCTAAAGAAAGTGATTTAAGTATCCAAGATAGACATTCTGATATGCTCGAACAGTGGATGAAAAAATATAACATAATTTCGATGCTACAAAAAAAACAAAGTGAATCTGGGTATCCTCTTTTTGACCATAGCAAAATGGTTGGTAAATTACTAGAACATCTAGGAAAACAAATTAACGATATTGCACAAAAACTCGGTAAAAAACCTATTTTAAACGAAAAATATTTACGTAATATTGGTCTTTGTCACGACGTATTAAAAGCTTTTGATAATAAAGAACTCGATTGGTTAAAAGAATTAAAAAAGTTCGGAATTGAATTCGAACTTACTTTCCCCTCCGAAGTTGTAGCTACTGGACGAGTAAGTTTAGCCAATAGTCATGATGCTCAATTGTATGCTTGGCTCAGACATTTTGAAGAAAGTATTCTTAATACTGGGGAAAGAGATCAACTTCCTAGTATGGCGAATGATTTTCTATCTGCGCCTTATCACCTTAATTCATTAATATCAGCCCTTCTATCATATTCTGATATGGCGGTCAATGACCGTGAAGATGGTCGTGGAGTAAGATTTGAACCTGATATAACTAATCGTTTTTTAGTTACTACCAAAAAATATATTTCCGACCCAGATACCGCGGAAAATAGTTATGCTAAATTAACAACAGTTGCTGCATTACTATCTTCATATTTAGGTATTCCCTTACCTATTAATGGAAGTAAGAAGATATTAGCGGAAAATCTTCAAATATTAAAGCCTTCAATAATATCAGATAGGTATGTTGCTGCAAAAAATCTCGGAAATGTTAGTCGTGTTTTATCAATTTTTGGTGTAGCTGTTCCAAGACAAATGCGAAAATTTGAAGAAGTTGAATAATTTATATTCCAACCCTCGCAGTTCCCCTCTTTCCTTTCGTCTAATATTCGTCTATGAAGAGTCTAATCAAGTAGCTTCATCCAACTGGCGCGGTTGTATTGGCGTATCGATAAATTAATGGCTTCCTGATAATCCATTTGACTACTTTTGTAGGTTATAAGCGGTAGACAATTTTTAGGCATTCTTTTATTATTTAATTCATGAATAAGAAAGTCTTTAAAAGATCGCTTGCTTCCTTGTTGATAAATATTTCAGCTGGACTAATTCTAACCTTAATGGCTACGCGAGATGTAGTAACCTTGTTTGTTAATTTCATTTTTGCTATGATTACTTTCAAGTTATCAGTTGATTTAGAAAGTAATATAAAAACATATGTTAGACCTTACAGAAAATCTTAATCGATTTCAGATTGCCTTTGGTATTGCTCTTGTTGCTTTGTTGTTATTTTTGATTTATGAGAGGTTAAGAGAAAGAAAAACTTAAAGAAAAAAAGCATGCAAAA
>CAYHXI010000071.1:0-2290 GCA_964360565.1 uncultured Methanosarcinales archaeon
ATACAAATTCAAACAAAACTAGAAACACTTTTTCTATTTAACTGTCAAACTTGGGCTATAAAGAAAGCTCTAAAAGGAAGAAAGATAAAAATATTTGTTTTTTCTTCGCAAACTAATAAAAAAGAAAGGAAAGAATTAGAAAAAATTTTGAAGAGCTCAAGAATAAATTTTGTACTAAAAAGCACCTCTGCAAAAAGCTCAATTGGAGCAAGCAGAAATGCAGTATTTTGGCTGGGAAAAGCAGAATATTCTATTTTTTTAGATGCAGATGTTATTTTAGAAAAAGATTATTTTGACAATTTAGACAAGTGCATTAGAAAATACTGCTCTGCATCAGGTTTTGCAGCAGGAATAGGAACTTCACATTGTTCAAAATATGGAATTTTAGAGGGAGCGATGGATTTAATAGCATATTTAAGAAATCTGGATTTGGCTAAAAAGGATTTTGATAAAATGATGTATTCACTTTCTTTTTCAGATTTAATTCTCGGCAGAGAAAAAATTTTTTACAATGCTGCTAAAAAAGTTCTTAAAAAATATGAAGGCGTTCAAACTAGAGCATTCCAAGGATTCAATCAAATAATTAAACGAAAAGATTTGGAAAAGTTAGGGGGATTTGATGAAAAATTCTGGTCTGCGGAAGATAGGGAGATGGCCATAAGACTAATTAGAAATGGTAAGAAGATTGTTTTTACTCCTTCAATTTGGGCAAATCATGATTACAGATTCAGTTTTTCTGATGTGCTTAAGCGAAAAAGAATTCATGGATTTTGGTATGGAGAACTCAAAAGAAAGTTTGCTGATGAGAAATATCTTAGAATTACATTAAAAGATAGATTGAAAAAATTTCTTAATTCATTAAATCCTTCTGAGCCGTTTAGAGGAATCAGAGGCAGAGTTTATTCTATATCTTCATTTCTCGCATATGCAATTCCTTTTATTCTCGCTGAGAAATTATCTGTAAATCCAACTCGAAATAAAAAAGGATGGGTTTATAGAAGGGATATAGATAAGTGATTTTTTTGTCACGTGTGAGCAGATGAAATTCACAAACATTTTTAATTCAATTAAAGAATTAAATGTATGTGAGTACAAATATTAACTTATTAGTGCTGCGTTCTTCAGATATTGAAAAACTTAAAAATTTTTATGAAAAATTACTTGAAGTGAAATTTGAATCACACACAGATCATGGTCCTCTTCATTATGGCGCACTAATTGGAAGTGTTTTGCTAGAATTATATTCTACAAAGAAAGAATTACTCCAGTTAGATAGTCCAGGATTCAGTGTCTCAGGATTAGAAAATGTAATTGCGCGTGTAGAACCAAAATATGTGCACAAACAGTCTTATGACTCTGACTTTGGAAGAATGGCAATATTAAAAGACCCAGATAATAGATTGGTGTTTTTAGTAGAATCTGAGAAATAATTCTCTTATTTTGCTTATTCAATCAAAATCTTCCAAGTCAAAAGCTATGACTTGTTCTTTCCCTATCAATAAATATACTTTCTAGTATAATTATTATGAGTATAATCATGAAATCTAAAGAACTAAAAGTGTGATTCTATTTCATCAGGCAAACTATGGCTCGCACGTGTTTTGCCTTTTTCAGTTAGAAATATTTTACCTTGAGAAGTAATATTTAAGTATTTTTCATTTAACATGTAATCTTTTAATTTTGTAATCGTTTCTTTACTTTTATTTAATAGTGTAAAACCGCATACAAATTTAGCACGTTCTTCTGCATACGCAAGAGCTTCAACAACATCTTCAATAGACTGCTCTTCAGTTGTTTTTTCACTCAATAAATATCTTGCTCTGGTAATAGCATCAACTTGCAGTTTCAAGAAAGGGTTTTTATCTTCATCCATTAATTCTTCAAATTTGTAGTTCATTTCACATCTCAAACACTTTACCGCTTCTAGAAACGTTAATCACTCGAGTTTTACCGATGATTTCTTCCACGCCTTCTGCTTCATGAACGTGGCCGCAGACGACAATATCTGGCTGAACTTCATCGATTGTTTTTTTAATTGATGCACTGCCAGCAAATATTTGAGTGAATTGAGAAATCATGCTGTCTGCAGGATGGCAGTGAGTGACCATGAGTTTTCTTTTTGCATCTCTGATGTATTTTAGACCTTTCTTTAATTTATAATCAATGTCTTTCTCTGAGGTAGGAATTGGTCCAATTGATGCTCCACCCGCGCCAAAAACACCTACTCCTTTGCACATGAAAGAATAGCCGTTCAAATTTTTAACTTTGTATACATCGCTGAGCATTTGAA
>CAYHXI010000071.1:2390-7645 GCA_964360565.1 uncultured Methanosarcinales archaeon
CCGCAGCCGCATGTATGCTCTGCTTTTGGATTGCTGATTTTGAATCCTGCTCCTTGTAAGCTTTCGACGTAGTCTACTTTTGCTCCTCTAATCATTGAAAGGCTTTCGTTGTCGACGTAAAATTTAACTTCTAAAACTTCAATAACTGTATCATTTTCTTTTGCTTTGTCTTCGAAATCAAAGCCGTATTGATATCCTGAACATCCGCCGGACATTACTTGAATTCTCAAGCCCATGCCTTCTTTGTTCTGGCTCTTCAAAATTTCTTTTAATTTGTTTGCAGCTTTTTCAGTTACGATTACTTTATCTGCGCTTCCAACTTCATTTGGAATCGCTTCGTTTAATCTTTTAACAACATCTGCGATTTGTTCGTCAGTTTTACCGTGACTTGCAAGGCCTTGCTCGATAGTTTCCCAATAAGATGCTCCGCATCCTACGCAATGAACTCCTTCGCCCATTAGCACTTCTACTGTGGAAGGATATGTTTTAACTAAATCTCCGATTGTCATATCTTTTGTTATTTTTTGTTCAACTTTAGTTGTTTGTTCCATTTTTGTTCCTCCTGATTTAATTTACTATGGTTAATTTCTTTTTAAGGTTAATAAACTTTCTGCATTTCTAAGCCTGCCTATTATCTCCGGCATCACGTTTATAACTTTATCGATTTCTTCGTTTGTTGTTTTTCTTCCTAAAGTAAATCGAATTGTGCTGTTGCATTCTTGAGGAGAGAGTCCGATTGCGGTAAGCACATATGAAGGCTCGAGTTTTTTAGTACTGCATGTACTTCCTGTAGATGCACAAACTCGAAGCATGTCGAGATTTGAAAGCACCGCTTCTGCTTCTACACCATTAAATCTTATGCTGACATTATTTGGAAGTCGTTGAAGTGCATCTCCATTAAGAGAACTGCCAGGTATCTTCAGCAAACCTTCTATCAATTTGTCTCTGAGTATTTTTAATCTTTTGAATTCGTCTTTTCTTTCTAGTTCTGCGATTTCGAGAGCTTTTGCAAATCCAATTATTGAAGGAATGTTTTCTGTTCCTGAGCGGAGCTTTTGTTCTTGTCCTCCGCCGTAAATTAACGGCTCGATTTGAGTTCCTTTTCTAACAAATAAAATTCCGCATCCTTTTGGGCCGTAAAATTTACTGGAGTTTAAAGTAAGAAGGTCGACGTTCAAGTTGTTCACATTTATTGGAAGACTGCCTCCTGCTTGGCATGCGTCGGTGTGGAAATAAATATTTTTTTCTCTGCAAATCTTTCCGATAGTTGCAATCGGCTGAATTGTTCCTATTTCGTTGTTGGCGTACATTACAGAAACTAAGATGGTATCTGCTCTGAACACTTGCTTTATTTTTTCAGGGTCGATAACTCCATTTTTTTCTGGAGCAACAAAAGAAATTTCAAAACCTTCACTTTCTAAGAATTTGCAAGTTTCTAAAACTGCAGGATGTTCTAGTTTCGTTGTTACTATATGTTTGCCTTTACTCTTTAATGCTTTTGCAACTCCCTGCAATGCTAAATTAATGCTTTCAGTTCCTCCTGAAGTAAAAATTATTTCTTGAGGACTTGAGTTTATAATTCTTGCAATAGTTTCTCTAGAATTCTCTAAAGCATTCTTAGCTTTTCTTCCAACTTCATGACTGCTTCCAGGATTTCCATATTCGTCGCAGAAATATTTGTCAATTTCTATTTTGACTCTAGGATCTACGTAAGTTGTTGATGCGTTATCTAAGTATATGATATTGTCCATTTTTAATTAAATCACCCAGAATTTTTTTAAATATTTTGATTATTAGTATGATATTTTAATCGTAGCAAACATTACAAGTTTTTGAAACTCCTTCTTTGTTTACTTCGTGGCAGACTTTACAGATTTCTTTTTCGCTGGATATTAATTTTAGTATTTTTTGAGTCTCTTTAACAACATCTTGAGGAGTTTTTATTATTTTTGAAGCTCTTTTGATTTCATTTCTTACTGCTTCTGCAAACTCTACTTCTGTCGCTCGCTTAGAATTAAAATAATGACTAACTGAAGGCTCAGAAATTCCTAACAGTTTAGCTATCTGCTTTTGATCCATTCCAGACTCTTTCAAACTAATGGCGAGATCTCTTCTTATTGCTGGAAGCAAGTAAAAAACTTCAACTTCTTGAGGATGAACTAGTTTTTGCATATTTAATTAAACATGGTTAATCGTATATAAATGTTGCGGTGAATGAGTTTTTTAATCATTTGAAGATGGTAAAAATTTCTGTCCTGTTTGGCTGGAGTGAAAAGATTAGTATCCGAACAATTCATCATATTCTTTATGACTCATTATTTTAAGAACGAAAACAAACAAAGTATTTTCATTTCCTTCCAAAGTATACAGCAGTCTCCAAAAATTAGACAATTCAATTCTGTATAAATTTTGAATATTCATCTGCTTCAATTCATTTGGAATTAATTCTTTTCTTATTGGGTCGCCGTGCTGAGGATTTTGAAGAAGAAGTTCTTTTACTCTTTTTATTGAATTTAAAATAATTTTGGATTCTTTGTCAGATTTAGATTCTAGCTCAATATACCTCTCTTTTGCTTGTCCTTTAAGTAGAACTTTAACTTCCTTGCCGAAAAACATTCTAAATCTCTAAAGTGTCTTCCATCATGGCTTTTAAATGTTCTGGTTCAGAATAAATCCACTGAATTCCTCTGGGACCGTAGATTACTTTTCCACTTTTCCAAAGGTAAGTCAATATAACTTTCAAAGTTTGGTGCATGACTTGTTTTGGTAGTTTGATTTTCAGTGTTGCTATGGAAATAGGCATATCTCTATGTTTTTTTAGAAAATCCTCGACCATTAAAATAGTATTTAGATTAGGATATCTAAGAACTTTAACATTCACTTCAGATTTTTGTCGATGGAGTAATTGAGGCATTTATATCACTTGATTATTAATAAGTATCAACTGATATATAAATGTTTCGAAAGAAATTACTTCTTTCTTGCAACAGGCAAACCGTATCTTCCACCATCATCTCCATAGCGATATATTGATATTGGAGTTGCATTAACTATTCCGACTATTCCATTATCAACTAATTTTTTACTTAAATCATCACCCAGAGTATAGTTTGGGTTATTTCCATAATACGTTATTCCCAAATCTCTACGTTCAGTATCTATCACTGCACATTCGTATCCAACAAATTCTTCAAATTCTTTTTTACTGCCTGGAAAAACTAATATTTGTTTGAGAACATAATCGATTCTTTGTTCTTCAGCTGTTTGTATTTGAAGTCTTTTCTCTTCATCTGTTCTTTGTTTTGCATCTGATTCTTTTTGTTCTTTTGATTTGAATAAATCTAGTAATCCCATTTTGACCTCCATGCACTTAATTGAATCTATTGAACTTAAGTTAGTGTGCTTTGAGACATACAATGCAAGAGTATTAAAATGTTCCTATCGGATAATCACTCTTGAGACATAACAATCCATAATCCGCAACGTTTAAATACTCCCTAATTAACCATAGTTAATCATGACTCAAGAAGTAATTGTAACACGAGAACTATTCGACCACTCAGACCCAGAAAACATTAAGTTTAAACTACCTCAAGGAATAACTAAAGAAGTGGTTATAGCCATCTCAAAATATAAAAATGAACCTGAATGGATGTTGAATCTTCGTTTGAAGGCTTTTGAAATTTTTGAAAAACTTCCAACTCCAGAATGGGGTCCTGATCTTTCTGATTTAGATTTAAGTAAAATAACTTATTTTGCAGTTCCAGATTCAAAAAGCAACTCAACAAATTGGGATGAGCTTCCTAAAGACATAAAAAAAACTTTTGAAAGACTAGGAATTCCAGAAGCTGAGCAAAAAGAACTTGCAGGAGCAGGAGCACAGTATGAATCTTCTGTCGTGTACCACAGCTTAAAAAAAGAATGGGAAGATAAAGGAGTATTGTTCGAAGATTTAGATGTTGCGATACAAAAATATCCTGAAATCGTCAAAAAATATTTTATGACTCAATGTGTTCCAGTAAACCTTCACAAATTTGTTGCATTACATGCAGCAGTATGGAGCGGAGGAACATTCTTGTACGTTCCAGAAGGAGTAAAAGTAGACCTTCCATTGCAAGCATACTTTAGAATGAATGCAAAAAAAATGGGACAATTCGAACACACACTAATTATAGTGGAAAAAGGAGCGCAAGTACACTACGTCGAAGGTTGCAGCGCCCCTCAATACAACGTAAATTCTTTGCACGCAGGATGCGTCGAAGTAATAGTAAAAGAAGGAGCAAGAGCAAGATACAGCTCAGTAGAAAACTGGAGCAAAAACACATTCAACTTAAACACGAAAAGAGGAATAGTACACAAAGATGCATATTTGGAATGGATTGGCGGCAACATGGGCTCAGGATGCACAATGCTTTACCCGTGCAGTATTTTGATGGGAGAAAACGCAAGAGCAGACCACATCGGAATTGCATTTGCAGGAAAAAACCAAAACCAAGACGTAGGCGCAAAAGTATACCATTTAGCTCCAAACACTTCATCCTTAATAAAATCAAAAAGCATAAGCAGAGACGGAGGAATAACAACATACAGGGGATTGATAAAAATTTCTCCAAAAGCAATAAACTCAAAATGCAACGTTCAATGTGACGCTTTAATGATGGATAATAAATCAACTTCAGATACAGTTCCATATATAGAAGTTCAAAACAATTCTTCAGATGTCGCCCACGAAGCAACAGTGGGAAAAATCGGGGACGAACAAATATTTTATTTAATGAGCCGAGGAATTCCTCAAGAGCAAGCTATTCAAATGATAGTTGCAGGATTTATAGAACCTATTGTTAAAGAACTTCCTTTAGAATACGCTGTTGAAATGAACAGACTAATTGAATTAGAGATGGAAGGTTCTTTGGGATAGTTAAGATGGCAGATAATAAATTGATTGGAGGATTAATTTAATGTCGATGAATGCGGAGATAATATCTGGGAATGAGCCAGATTGGATGGTTTCACGTAGAGCGAATGCGCTAAAAAGATTTAATTCTTTGGATGCTCCAACTTTAAAATATGGAATTACTATGAAAATAGATTTGTCTGATTTTGATTTTAAAAATTTCGCTGAGCCGGAAATTCCTGAGCAGAAAATCCTCTCTACAAAAGAAGCAATCATTCTCGATTTTGAAGAGGCAGTAAAAAAATATCCTGAGTTGACGAAAGAAAAATTTCTAAATGAATTAACTCCTCCAGTAAATAAA
>CAYHXI010000072.1:0-1295 GCA_964360565.1 uncultured Methanosarcinales archaeon
ACATGAAAGAAAAATCTCTTTTGCTTCAATTAACTGGAGAAATGCCTGCTTTTAAAATAATTGACTTTCTAATAGAAAACAAAGGACTAGACTTCACTAAAAAAGATATAATTGAAGGTGCAGATATTTCTAAAGCGACATTATTCAACTACTGGGCTGAAGTTGAAAAGGCAGGAATTGTTTCGCCAACAAGAAAATTTGGAAAAACAGTTTTGTTTAAATTAAATTCAAAAAATCCAGTTGTGAAAAAGATTCTTGAATTGGAAACAGAATTGATACGAAGGTCTCTTGATGGCGCAAAGCCAAGAAAAGAAATATTAGTTGAAGCTAGATGAATTTTGAGGGAGAATAAATTCTTTTTTTTTCATTTCCAATATCCACAACATTTATAAACAATTAGTGTATATTATACATTATTAAAATGAAATACATCGAATGCCCAGAAGTTTACAAAGAAAACAACCCCTCTTTATTCTTAGCTGGCGGAATAACAAATTGTCCAAATTGGCAGAAAGAATTAATTGAGCTATTGGAAGATACAAATCTAACTTTGTTGAATCCCAGAAGAAAAATTTATCCCTCAAATAACTTAAATATAGAAGAAGAACAAATCTCTTGGGAGTTTAATCATCTAAAAAAAGCTTCAGCAGTCTCATTTTGGTTCACTAAGGAAACTGTTTGTCCAATCACTCTTTATGAACTAGGAAAACAAAGCACTTCAAACAAACCTTTATTCATAGGAGTTCATCCAGATTACTCAAGAAAAAGAGATGTAGAAATTCAAACCAAATTAATAAGGCCTGAAATAAACGTTGTTTATTCTCTGAACGAATTAGCTGAACAAATAAAGAAGTGGGAAGACAAAAGAATATTTTAAGTCTAATTTCCGGAATGTTCCGGAAAAACAAGATTTACTCACTCTGCAAAGTTTTTTATTTTCCGGCATGAACTGAAACCTTTTCGCTTTCACCGCAAATCTTGCGGAAAAGTCGACGAAAAACATATAAAGGCCAATGATTTTATTTGCTTCATGATGTATAAACAATTTAATTTAAATGTTGAAAAATTTTATGAGAAAGTAAGTGGCTGGCTCATACCAATTTTATTTGTGCTAATGCTATTAGTATTTATCAAAGAGGTATTACTATGAATGAAACAGTTAAAACCTCTGTGATTGTAGCAACTTTAGCGCTGAGTCTTTTGGCGATATATATGTTAGTTCTCAAGTTGACTAATCATAGTCCTACTTTGGCAGAGATGAATTTTGCCATAACTGTAATTACATTAGGAATAAT
>CAYHXI010000072.1:1395-7490 GCA_964360565.1 uncultured Methanosarcinales archaeon
TCGAAAAATTAAAACAGTAAGATTTATAAATAACTCGATTTTTATAAACTTCTACAATTAAATTAAATTTATCAATTTGGAGGCAATAACATGGCTAGAACACTACCACACATAAACATTGTATTCGTCGGTCACGTCGACCACGGAAAATCTACAACAGTCGGAAGACTTCTTTACGATTCAGGAAATGTAGATGAGAACACTATGAGAAAGCTCAAAGAAACCGCAGAAGAATTAGGAAAAGGTGGATTTGAATTTGCATTCGTCATGGACCAGCTTGTAGAAGAAAGAAAGAGAGGAGTTACAATTGACTTATCTCACAAACAATTCAAGACTAAGAAGTACGACTTCACAATCATAGACGCCCCAGGTCACAGAGACTTTATCAAGAACATGATTACAGGAGCTGCTCAAGCAGACGCTGCAGTTATAGTTGTTGGTTCTGAAGGAATTCAAGCTCAAACAAAAGAGCACGTTTTCTTGTCAAAAACTCTTGGAGTTGCACAAATAATCGTTGCAGTGAACAAAATGGACGTAAACAAATACGACCAAGCAAAATTCAATGCAATAAAAACAGATGTTTCAGCATTATTAAAAAGTGTAGGATACAAATTAGAATTAGTTCAATTTGTTCCATTAGCTTCATTCTTAGGAGATAATGTAGTTAAAAGGAGCACAAACATGCCTTGGTACACAGGGCCTACTTTATTAGAAGCTCTAGACAACTTAACTGCTCCTGAAAAACCAACACAGCTTCCATTAAGACTTCCAATACAGGATGTATACAACATCAAAGGAATCGGAGTTGTTCCAGTAGGAAGAATAGAAACTGGAATAATGAAGGTAGGAGACAAAATTGTTATAATGCCTGGAAGAGAAGGTAAAGGAGTGCAGGGAGAAGTTAAAACAATCGAAATGCACCACGAACAATTGCAAATGGCAGAACCAGGAGACAATGTTGGGTTTAACGTTAGAGGAATAGAACTAAAAGACATTGCAAGAGGAGACGTTCTTGGACCAGTTTCAAACCCTCCAACTGTTGCAACAGAGTTTACTGCACAAATAGTTGTGTTGAACCATCCGACTGTTATCACAGTAGGATACACTCCAGTGTTCCACATACACACTACACAAGTCGCATGCCAGTTTACTGAGCTTGTGAGAAAATTAAATCCAGCAACAGGAGAAGTCCTTGCAGAACACCCAGACTTCCTAAAGAATGGAGACGTTGCAATTGTCAAATTAAAACCTGCACAACCAATGGTTATTGAAAGACAGAAAGATATTCCAAAGCTAGCTAAATTCGCAGTTAGAGACTCAGGAATGACTGTTGCTGCAGGAATGTGCATAGACTTAGTAAAGAAAGTTTAAGACTTTCTTTTATTTTTTTTTAATCTCTGAAAGCTTGTCTTGAGGAGACTTGCCGAACAGGTTCGGCATTGTTTAATTTTTTTATCACCTCCCTATTTTACACAACCATGCAAAAAGCCAGAATAAAACTTGCAAGCATAGACATTGACAAGTTAAACGACACTTGTGATTATATTAAAGATATTGCTGAAAAAACTGGAGTTTCTATTAAGGGGCCTATACCTTTGCCAACTAAAAGATTAAAAATAACCACTCGAAAATGTCCTTGCGGAGATGGAAAATCTTCTTGGGAACGATTTGAAATGAGAGTTCACAAAAGATTAATTGATTTAGGAGTTGACGAGCGAGCGTTAAGACAAGTTATGAAGGTTCCAATTCCAGAAGGTTTAAATATTGAAATCGAAGTATTAGATGCTTGATGATAAAAATTTCAGAAATTCTAGATGTTATAAATGAAACTGATAAAGTTATTTCTCAATCAACTAGGGAAGAAATTCATTTGAAAGATATTCTTCACAGACAAATTTTGGTTTTTGTGCTTAATGACAACAATGAATTATTTGTTCAGCAAAGAAGCGGAACAAAAGATGCGTATCCTAAATATTTTGAAGGTAGTCTTTCTGGGCATTTGTCCAGCAAAGAAAATTATTTGCAATGCGCGATAAGAGAACTTAAAGAAGAATTAAGCATAGATGTCACTAAACCTTTGCCTGGCGGAATTATTTCTCGAGAATACCCTCCATATCCAGTTAAACTTTTTTCTCTTAGGATTCATACTGCTGAAGAAAATGTAATTGCCACTTGCTTTATTCTTAAAGAATACACAGGACCAATAAATATAGATAAATCTGAAGTTTTGAGCGGCAAATTCGTGAAGTTAACTGAAATAAAAGAAGAACTTAAAGAGGGGAAAAAACTATTCACTCCTCTATTTATAGAAGCATTTCACAAGTTCGCGAAGGAAATAAGGTTGGAATAATTAGTCTGTGGTCAGTAGTTCTTAGTCAATAATTAATCACTCACAAACTAATAACTATAAACTATAAATGTCTATACAAAAACTTTATATACCTCCACTTTCCAAAAAAAGCTATGTTAAAAGATGTGAAAGAGCTTGGAGCTTGTCCAGACTGCGCTAGCGGCAACGTGGCTTACAGCGATGTTAGAGAACAAATAATCTGCAGGGACTGCGGCTTAATATTTGAGCCTTTGATTCCTTCAGAAGAACAGCGCTTTGAAAGAACACACGGGCTGTTAGGCGAACAAAGAGAGTCCAGCCGAGTAAAGTCTGTAGCAAAAAAAGTCAAAGCTAAGAGCAGAAGAAGATAGAGAAATTTTCTTTGATTGTTTTCATAGGCTGAAGCGTCGCAAAATTATGATTTAAGACTCATAAACTTTTTAAACCACTCACTTAACATATTCTTAATGATTAAAGTATCAATTTATCGAACTATTGTTGAAGCAGAAGAAAGTTTAGAGAGTGTTGTTGGAGAAAATAATTCTGTTTTAGAAGGACTGAAAAATACCTTGAAAGATTTATCCTCTCATAAATCAAGAACTAAATACAGAACATTAACTGCTGAAACAGAACTCGATTGTTTATTCTTCCTAAACAAAGAAGGAGGAAAATATGATTTTTCTTATGGAGTTAAAAGTCTTGACGAAGGAATATCTGAACTAACTTGTAATACTATAGACGAATTAGTGAGTGAAATTAAAAACTGTTTAACTACTGGAGAAATATTTGGAAAATATTCTAGCTATGGAATAAAAATAAATCCAGTATTCTACACGATTATTGAGCCTGAAGTTTTAACTGAAGCTGAGCGTAGAAGAATTTCAGATGAATTAGGCTGGGAAATAGATCATGTTGATGCAGATGGTTTATCTGCAGATGAAATAGAGAAGTTTGTGAGTGTTTATTGATTCATTCAGTAAATAACGCCGAACTTTAAAGATAATACAGAAATAGTAAAGTTCGGCGAATATGCTGAACGACTAACATCTGACAACTCTAAAGTCATTCAGTAAACATCCTTAACTCGTCTAATTTTAGACAAGAAATTAAGTATTTTTCCTTCTTTTACTTTTCCGCATCCGACAAAGTCAGTTTTGTATTTAAGTATTACAAACCCATTATTCTCTAGTAAATTTACATCTACAGAGGGCTTTGAATAACTATTTTTTGCATCAGTATTCAAAGCACTCTTATGAGGAGTTTGACTATTTTCTGATGGTTTTTCAAACTCCTCTACATCCTCTCCTCTGAACCATTGCTTCGCCTGCTCTTGAGAAACTTCAACAACATTTTTTGTCGCTATTTTGCCAATCATTTGAGAGCCTTCTACGCTAAGTCTAAATTGGTCTTCTTTAACTTGAGCAAAATAAAGCCCGATTGAGTTAACTCTTAGTTTTGCGAAATCCATGTGCATGACTTCTTTATTTGCCAGATAAATTCTGTCTTTTTCTGAGCGGACAAAAATGTATTTTTTGTAAAAATTCTTTAATTCACAGCCCCAGTGTTTTTCTATTCTGCCTAATAAATCTTTAACTTCCTTAGCCTTCATAAAATTCATTTGCTTCATACTATTGATTGTAGAATGATAATTTAATAATGTATCTGAAAGTTATTTTGTAGTACATAAATATATTTATACTCTTTATTCTAAAGTATATTTTTGATGAAAGGAGGGAGTACATTACTAGCACTTGTTCTTGCTCTTACAGGATGCACTACAACTCAACGCGTTCCAAATCAGAGATTATCTGACGAAAAATATGAAATAATTGTTGACCTTATTAAGAAGCAAAAAGCCAGAGCGCCTTTCAAAGTAGTTTCTGAAACTACTCTGGAAGTTATTGCTGCTGATGCTGGTGAAAGCTCTAATTTAGAGCGTGCAGAAGAGCAACAGTTAGAAGAACCAAAATTAAATCAAACTAATACTCATCAAATAATCTATTCTGACAGCATTTATGACTTCCTAAGATTAAATTATGGCCAACATACTGTTGATGCGCTTTCGCTATCAAACAAATATGCTGATGTCATGACTAATCTAGCTTCAATTCCTAATTTTCAAGAAACTATTCCTGCGTTGATGGATAATCTAAAAAAACAAGTAGATCGTTCTTACCGAGGCAGATTAAGAGAAGAAATGCCTTCTTATGATGCTGAACTTGCCTTGCTATCTTTGATTCCAAGCATTCAACATAATTCAGAGCTCACAGATTTAGTTCTTAATTTACAAAGCAAAGGAGTGTATCTAGATATAACTCCTGCAAAAGAAAGTTCTCAACCGAATCACACTCTTCCAAATGTTTTTTTGAGAGTTAAAGATTGGCAGAAGAGCATTGGTGAAAAACAAGTTCTTGAATTTTCTGCGCAAAAGTTTTTGGAAAAAGTTTCTTCAAGATATGATTTGAAAGATTTTGTAGATGCTCCTGAAAAATTAGATTCTCAGCTCAAAGAATGGCTTTCTGAGAAAAAACATCACATACAAAGCTCAGGAAGTTTTTTTGAAGACGGCCACGAAAGTTGGCAGAATTACAAAAATCTTGATTTAATTCAAAAACTCGAGTTGTATATTTTAATGGATGAATTGAATAAGGACCATTTGAGAAAAGAAAGCTTTGAATTAAGAGATACAGATTTAATGTTAGAATATACTGAAGTGGGTGGAGAAATTAATTTATTAGAAAACAGCTTGCATTTTTCTCAAAAAGAAAGCACAGCTCAAAAATTTTATCCTGAAGAAAATGTTCCTTTAATGAGAATTGCAGGACTAACACAAGATTTAGATGAAATTCAAAGAGTTCAAATATATGGAAGCTCAGAATGGCTTAATGAAGAGCAAGCTTCTCAATTGAATGAAGAACAAAAAAATCTTATTTTAGAAAAATATGCTGAGAATAGAAATGCTCGCTTAAATATCAGTTATAGTTCAGATTATTCTGAAGGAATTGGAGCGTTTCATCTTCACTCCGAAATAATGCGTTCCTCTCAAGTGGCAGGTCCTTCAGGCTGGCTTACAGAAATTCCTTTTAGTTATGACGGAAGCTTAAGAATTGGAGGAGATTTAGCTGCAGCAGCACTTAATTTAGACTACAAAGGCAAACATTTCATGAATGTTGTAATAACAAGCATTGATGAAGATAAAATAGATGTTAATCTATATTACGCCTCCTGCAAAGATGGCAAACCAGTTAATGTTAGTGTTGGGGAGTTTAGGAAGTAGAAAGTGGTCGGTGGTCTGAGGCGCATCTTTCTTCATGTATCATGAAAAAAATACTCCAGTAGTTTGGAGGGGAGGGATTTTGTAAATTCTCAAGAAGTGGAAAATGGAGGGATATTATATTTGTTCAGCTTTCTTCCCTATCTTTTATTTCGTCTAGGTAAATAATAGGATTAGGTCTTGTATATCTTACTCCAGAACGATTTAAATTTTTACGAACTACAGAATATCCAAGTAACACGATTCCTCCAAAAGCCATAATTGCACTTCCATTAGTGATAGTTGCAGCAACTTCACTCTTGTTTGCTAAAGCATACAAACCTGCAAAAGGAAAAGTACACGCTCCCACTTGAGCAACCCAATAACCTACTTTTCCTACCAAATCTAATCCACCAGGCATCAAATTCGCTTCAACTAATTTTTCGCTTAAACTCATTTTAATCTCCATCTAAGTAAAAGTATGTATTTATTTAAATACTTTTCCTATTTTCG
>CAYHXI010000073.1:0-7460 GCA_964360565.1 uncultured Methanosarcinales archaeon
TTTTATCAGCTCCCCTGCAGAAATTTCTAGTTCTTTAGACTCAATCTTAACTCTTTTTTCACTGCTAAGAGCATTTAGAGTTATTCCCATTTTGACTTCAGCAAGAGCACTTATCATAGCTTGAGGACCTTCAGGAAGTTCTTTTGCAACAGCATAAACAACATATCTGCCTGGTTCTATATCTATATTTGGAAATCTCAACTTTAATTTTACTGTTCTATCGCCAGAATCAGGAACAAGATCTTCTAAAGAAATATACTGCTCTAATTTTCCAGCTTCTAAACGAGTTGAAAAATTTTTATCTATGTTTGTTATTTTAAAGTTAAAATCTTGCTCTAATCCGGGAGTGTAAGTTATTTCTCTTTGTTCTTGAGAAGAAATACTTAAAGCGCTAGCTTGAAATGCAAATAAAGTCAGTAAAAACAAAATTAATATTATTTTCTTCATTTTTATTTTTCTCAAGGGTTTGCACCAGTAACAGTTAAAGTTGTAGTCTTAGTTCCTCCAGGAGCGTCTTCTGGAATACTAATGTTAATATCTAAAAGAAACAAATCTCTAGTATCTGCAAAATTAAAAGAAGTTGTATTGCAAACAATAGTTGCAGCTGTAGGAACATTAGCGTAACTTGTAAAAGTACCATTAAGATTAGCACAAGAACTAGCTTCACTATTTGAAACCTTCATTGTGAAAACAGGAGTGTTTGATGTACTTCCAATAAATGCCGCTGCTGCTTTGTCAAAGTTAGCAGACAAAGTAACATTAACATTACCATTATTCTCAACTTTAAAACCACTTGACTGCGCACCAAATGTTACACAATGAGAACTTGTTATGCCACCTGCAGTATCCATAGTACAATTATCAGTTCCAGTGGTGAAATCAAAGACAGTTCCAGGACCAAAATCAATCGAGTTGTTTCTGAAGACAATAGAAACTGTAGAAGTAACAGTTAAATTTGCAGTTCCAGTTATCATGCCTGAAATAGACGGTTCAGGATTTTGCAGAAAAACATAAAATGAAAAAGAAACAAAAGAAAGTAAAACTAGAACAGAAACTATAAAATATATATTATGTTCTTTCATACTCCCTCTTTAAGTGATTTATTCATTTTTATGCTGAAGTTATATATAAATCTTTATTTTCTTGAAAGTATAAATGATAATATAACTAATGAGATGAATAATGTGATTAATAATAATATGGATAATGAATCGTAAAGTTTAGTACTAACTGTTTCAGAGATTTTCGAAATCGTCTTGGTTTGAACAGGAGTTATTTGTTTCGGTTGCTCTATTTCTGAAGGAATCGATAGCGTGGTTAATTTTTGTTCTTCAGTGATTGAAGAGAGTTGTGTTTCTTTTTTAATTACTTGTGCAGAAGGTATTGATGTTGTTCTTCTTCTAATTGGACCGCCACTGCTGGCTGCTCCACCACCTCCTGCAGAAGAGGAGGATGAAGTTCCAAAGCTAGTGAAATGGCTTACATTAAATGTCACAGTAGTTCCACTGCAAACTTGATTTGTGCAAGTGGGGTCTGTGGAAGAGGAACATAAAGTTCCATTTGAAATAATTTCATTGTTGCTCAAAGCAACATAAGGAGTGAAATAAACATCAACTGGACAAGTAACATTTTCTATTGAGATTTGAGCTGAGCTGTTTAAAGAAATATTCAGATTTGCAGAATCAACACTTACAAATCCTGAGGAAAAGTTAACATACTGGTCAAAGTTTTGTGCAACTACATTAACTGTATTGAACCAAGTTATTGTCGCTAAGGAAGTTGATAAATTATAATTTGAAATGTTAGTCAGGTCTGCGAATGAAGAAGTGTTTGTAGTGTTTCCAGAAAATTTAGTGTTGTTTGGTTGAGAACTACCAGAGGACATTGTTATGTTGAATAAAGTTGAACGAGAAAAAAAAGAATCTGAAATAGTTATATTTATTGCTTCAGTGTTGACATTACTTTCTGTAGGAGTAAAACTAATCAATCCTGCTGAAGTTATGTCAAATAAAGTAGTATTATCTGAAAAAGAAACAGAACTGCACCCGTCATCAGTGTAATTTATAGTAAAATTAAATAAAATATTAGCAGTAGCTGCCTTATTGCCTGGAGCAGTAAGAGTTGGTGCTTTATCTAAACATAAACTAAGAGTTCCTGTTCCTGAAGAAGCTCCACCGCTGAAAGAAGGAATATTTACTTCTGTTGATGTTGATTTCTTCTGAAGAACAAAAATTAATGATGAAGAAATTAGAAATATAAAAATAAGCATAGAAACAACTGAGATAAATTTAGCTTCTGACCACTTCTTTTTTTGCATTAAATTGTTTGTTTGTTTAGAAGTATAAAAATTCTTTGGCAAAATTATTTTTTGCAACAACTCAATAAAATATTATTTACTTATAGGATAATAGATTAAATACTTAAATAATTCAATTAGTATATTGAATCGGTAGCAAAATATATAAATAAGTTCTACATAATAAGAAACAAAAGAGCAAATTCAAGTGAATGTTTACTTATATAATAATAACTAAAGTACTCGAATAATAGCATCAATTCTCTATTTTAAGAGTAAAGTTTTTAAATAAGTTCTACATAATAAGAAATAACGGTACTGTATGGCGAATAGGCGAGCAAAAAACAACAATAGTCTGAATACTCTACAAGCCAAAGCCAGCCAAAAAAACAGCCAACTCATTCTAATTCCGTTGTATGTATTTCAGACTAAAGCCTCGCCATTCGAAGCCATAGTAAAATACCTCGTCGAGGAAAAGCAGCTCGGCTTTACCGAGATAGCCAAGAAAACAAACAGAAGCCCAAAAACAATCTGGGCAACATACCAAAACACAAAAGAGAAATTCTCAGAAAGATTCTCGCCAAAGCCTTCTGAGATTAACATTCCTCTCGAAGTGTTTTTCAAAGTTGAGTTAAGCATACTCGAATCTTTGACTGTTTATCTCTCAGAAACAAAAAAATTGAGAATAACAGAAATAGCAAAGCTCCTCGGCAAAAGCAAAACAACCATACACACCACATATACAAGAGCGCAGGAAAAAGGAGTAACTTCTGAAAAAATCAACGACGAGAAAATTGTTCCTGCAACAATATTCTCACAGCAAACAGGAAGCTTTGAAGCCATAGTAAAATATCTCAAAGAAAACAGAGAATTGTCGTACAACAAAATAGCAGAAATTCTAGGAAGAAATTACCAAACAATTGTTACCGCTCACAAAAAAGCCATACAGAAAAATCCGTTAATCTCACAATCGCCGTACACAAAGTACACAGTAGATATTTCGAAATTGAAAGATAGGTCATTGAGCGTTCTCGAACACGTTTCAGTACAACTGAAAGAACAAGGACTCAACTTCTCTGAAATTGCTCGCCAAACAGCAAGAGACCCGAGAACAATCTGGACCACATATACAAACGCCGTAAAAAAATCTGGACAAAACAAAAATGCAAGCAGCTAAAGCTCTGCGGAAATTGAAAGAAAAAGAGAGGCGCAGTCGAAATAGATGGAAGACTAAACAGAGCTTCAAAAATAAAGTTGTAAAACAACTGCAAACGTTCGCACCATACGTAGTCATCATGATAGCTCTTGCAGGAATATTCTTAACAAGCCAATACGGAAGCGACATAACAGGATTCTTTACAGGAGCAAATGAATCTAACAACGCTCCAGAGTGGCAGGGAAGAACATTATTCACTGTAGAAACTTCAGATACTAGAACGATAAACTTGAGTGAATATACTTATGACGAAGATAGAGATGAATTGAGATACAGCATAACAAAAGATTCAGGAATAGATGCAAACCTGAAAGAAGAGTTAATAGAAATTAAAGGAGACACAAGCACTCCTGGAGAACACGAGATTGCAGTAAGAATCACTGACGGAAAAATAACGATTGAACAGAGATTAACAATAATTGTATTGCAATCAATCGAAGAAGTTAAAAAGAAAAAAGCAGAAACAGAAATAGAAACCGAGCTGTTAACAAAAGATGAAGTCAAAACAATAATTGTACTAAAACAAAATTCAACAACAAAAGATTTAGCCGCAATAAAAGAAAACAGAAAACAAACAAGAGAAAGTGTGAGAGGACAATTAACTGCAAAAGGATTGTTGAACAGAGGAAGTTATGATGTTGGAGAAATCGAGGAGTTAAACAGCACTTCAATATTAATTGCAAAAATAACAAAACAAGGATTGGCAAAACTAGAACAAAACGGTTTAGTTGAATCTATATTCATTGACAGAAAATTAACTGTAGGATTGCTGGATAGTGTTCAATTAATTAATGCTACAAACATAACTGCACTGGGAGAGAACGTAACTGGAACGATATTAACAGGAAAAGGACAAACCGCTTGTATAGTAGATACTGGAATTGACAACAATCATGAAGCATTCGCAGGAAGAATAACTGACGAAAAATGCTTCTGCTCAGTGACAGATTATGGAGCGGGAGGATGCTGTGCAAACAACGCATCAACATACGACATTGCAGAAGATGATTCAATAACATCTCACGGAACACATATTGCAGGAATCATTGCATCAAATGGAACGATAAAAGGAGTTGCTCCAGAAGCAAATTTAGTAGTTGTAAAAACATGCGACAACACAGGACAATGTGCGGCAAGCGACGTCTTAAAAGCAATAGATTACTGCAACGAAAAAACTTCAACATACAACATAAGCGTAATATCTGGAAGCTTTGGAGACGGACAAGAATACAACTCAACAAACTGCCCAACATACATAGATGCTGTGCTTAATACATCGAACTCGCTAGGAATCTCAACAACATTTTCAGCAGGAAACGAATACTTCACAAAAGGAATCAACTACCCCGCATGCTCACCATTCGCAATAGCAGTAGGAGCATCAACAAAACAAAACACACTAGCAGACTTCAGCAACAAAGGAGAAACACTCTCAGTACTCGCTCCAGGAACACAAATACAATCCACAATAAAAGGAAGCTATGGAACAAAGAGCGGAACATCAATGAGCACAGCACACGTAGCAGGAGGAATACTACTCATAAAAGAAAGAGATGCTATTGAGAATAAAACGCACACTCCAGAAATAATAAGAGAAGCATTGAAACAGGGTGGAATGAATATTTCAGGAGCTTCTTGGCCGAGAATTGACATTGGAAAAACTATTTCAATAATTGATTCTGTAATTGCAGAGAATATAACATTCAATGGAACAAACGAAACAGTTGGAAATGAAACATTCCATATAGCAGGAGGCGCAGCTCCAGTAATTACTTTGAACACTCCTGCAAACGCAAGTATATCAACAATAACATTCAGAGATATGAACATAACTACAACAGATCCAGAATCAGATATAATGAATGTATCAATCTATGGAGACAACATAAGTGCAACACCAACAGAACTGCTCTCGTTCTACCAAAATAGAAATAATGAAAGTTTAACATATAACTGGACCGCGCCTACTGTACTTACTGCATTTTTAAATGATCCTAGTTTAGTGGCGTACTGGAATTTTGATGTAAACCTTTCTGATTCTTCTGGAAACAACAATAATGCTCAAACAGTGGTAGGCAGTCATGTCTCCAACAACAAAAGTGGAGGAAAATTTGGAGGATACGACCATTTTGATGGTCAGGCTGACCCATTACTAGTTAATGTTAGCGCATCATTAAATATAACTAGTGGACAAATAACTACTTCTGCATGGGTTAAAGTTACTGCAGACGCAGATTATAAAATAATCGTGTCCAAACGTGTAAGTGGCACAAACTTTCCATATGAATTTAGATTAACTCCTAGTGAACAAGTAGAATTTATTTACTACAATGCAGGTAGTCGTGTATGCACTGATAATAATACCATAGTTACTGCAGGACAATGGACTCATGTTGCAGCAACAAGAAATGATACAGAAAACCAAACAAGATTATATGTCAATGGAGTTCAAACGAAAAATTGTACTCTTACACAAGCAATGACTCAAAGCAATGCTAATTTAATTATTGGAGATATTTCACCATATGGGGTTAATGCTTTTAATGGAGATATTGATGAATTAGCAATCTGGAATAGAACTCTTTCCCCTTCAGAAATTTCAAGAATGTATTCTTTAAGTAATGGAACATACACTTGGTATGCAACTGCAAGTGATGGATTAAGCATAACAACTTCAGCAACAAACAAATTCCTAGTCGGAGCAGACACAACAAAACCAGACGTAAGTGATCCTAGACCGTTATTAAGTGCAACAAATACAACCGGAACGGCAATAGAAATAGCAATAAATGCAACAGATAACTTTGCATTAGACACTGTATGGACAAATATAACCCTGCCAAACGCAAGTATAACTTCATTAACTTTAACTGCAACAGGAATTGGACAGAAATTCAATGGAACTTATACCATACCTGCTCTGGCTGGATTGTATAACATCACATTCTATGCAAATGACACAACAAACAATTTGAATAATTCAATAACTACAAATTTCACAGCAACAGCAGCAGGAGGAGGAAACAATTTCCCAACAAAACCAACATTAACAGATCCAACAAATGGAAACATAACTGCAACAAATAGAACTCCAATATTAAGATGGAGCGCATCAACAGATGCAGATAGTGATCCAATAATGTATAATGTTACATTAGAATGTACTGGAACTTGTGCACCATATGCACAATACATTAAGGCAAATACAACTCTACTAAACTTCACAATAAATCAGTCTCTGCAAGTTGACACAGTCTACAAATGGAATGTAACTGCAGACGACTTTGTTGGAGGAAGCAACACAAGTGCAACATTCAATTTCACAGTTGCGTCATTAGTATCTGCAACTCTAACAAATACAAGAGTAGACTTTGGAGCATTAGCAATAAATGTAAGCGCAGATACAACTGCAAATAATCCATTACCTCTCAGAATTAGAAACGACGGAAACGTATATATAGACGTAAACTTAACAGGAGATCAGAGCCCGTGGAGCACAGTCGCTCTAAATAACGTAAACTTCCAAACAAAAGCCGGCGGAGGAGGAACAATCAACTCAACAACATCCTTAGCATCATTCACAAACATAGCTTCAACAACAATAAGAGTAATTGGACAGCTCAACTTCAGTCCAGACTCTGCAATCAACACATCTGCAGAAATAGAATTAAACATAACAGTTCCAGAAGCAGAACCAGTAGGACAAAAAGAAGCTAACATGACCATAACTGTAGCGCAGACGACGTAGTTAGTAGTCGGTAGTAAGTAGTTAGTCGTAAATGAAAAATAAAGAAAAAAAGAGGACTTGGAAAAGAGGAATGATTTTGATAATTGTATTACTGCTCTTCATTCTCCAAATAAATTACGCGAGCGCAGTTGGAATTTCGCCAGCAAAAAGAACAATAGAATATCAACCTGGACAAACTGAAAGATTCAGCTATGGAATAT
>CAYHXI010000074.1:0-7379 GCA_964360565.1 uncultured Methanosarcinales archaeon
ACATTGTTCAAATGCATGCGTTTATGGAGAGTATTTTCTGCGGAAGAACTACTAATTATATTCCCTCTCAAGAACTTTTTCCAGAAAGAAACATATTATCAATGAATAAAATATTAGGAACTGACCCTCTTGAAAAAAATTCAGTGTATTGGGCTAAGAATCTTTCCACCTATGCAGTTCACAGTACAGAAGGATTAAAAGAAGTGCATTTTAAAGATTATCAGAATATTTTTGCTCTTAATTTTCTGAATTTACTTGCATTAACAGGAACATCTTTCCTTGAATTTTCTCAAGAAAATTTTAATGCGGGTGCATTATTATTTACTGCTGCGAGTCTCACATGCATAGATTTGGCGTTGAGAGCTGCTCAAACTAATTATTACTCTAAAGCTGCAAATAAACTGCAAAATAGACCTGGAATAATAGGAACTGCACGAGATTTTTTAAAGTTTTGGAAGGATGTTTTTGTCTAAGAAAAAAATTTAATTCACCTTCTTCTTCATCCTTTCAAAAGTTTCAGCGAGGTCAATCAAGTATTTGCCTTCCTCAAGTTTGAATATTACAGGTTCGCCTTTGAATAAATGCACTAAATCTACTTCGTATTTGCCTGGCTTTACTACTCTTACGCTTTCGAAATCGAGAATAACTGGAACTTCAGGATCAGGATTTCCAATCATTTCAAGAACATCATGCTCTATCTGCTGCTTCTCTTCTGGCTTTAAATCCGCCTGCAGCATTTGTTTGGCCTTTTCATACTTCTCCTTTTTAATAAAAAAGAAAAGTTTGCCCCCGCAAGAACAGCCTTTTAATATGGCTTCATTTCCATCTTCATAAAAAATGTTGCACCTTACACATTGGTGAGGCATTTCTATCTCCTTCTTTCATTGGTCAAAAGCTCTATTTTGTGCGGGTCTTTCTTAATTGACTTAACTACATTAGCTGGCCCAATTATGGTTAATCCTTGTCTATCCCCCAATAAAAGTGAAAATATAGTAGTTTTTAATTTGTCAAATCCACCTATGCTTGCTTCAGAAGGATTGATAACTGCTAACTCTATTCCTTTAAATTCTCTGTTTATTTCTTCCATAGTTGCTTTGATTAATTCAGTCTCTTCATCTTTTTTCAATCTGCCTTGTAGGAGAACTATTTTATTTTGTTTTGCAATACTTAATAGTTTTCTAATTCGTCCAACCCCGCTGAGAGATTGAATTTCTGTGTACGGAACGAATTGTAATGTCACCATTTTATTTCACCAACTTGAATAGAGTTTCATAAAATTCATCAACGTTTTTTCCATATTTTGCGGAAACACCGATGACAGGATATTGAGGGAACGCAGACTGAACTTTTTTAAGACTGGATTTTTTTAAATCAGTTTTGTTTGCAACGATTAAAACAGGAATATCTCTCGCAGCAAGATTTCCAATAATTGTTATGTTAACCTGCGAATATGGATCTTGAGTTGCGTCAAGAACAACAACAACAGCATCCATCTCATCAAGCCACTTTATAGCATCAATAATTCCTTTAGTTGCTTCTTTCGCTCTCTTCTTAGCTTGACCTTCTGGAATTCCTGCTTTCAAAAAATCCTCGTAATCAATTTTTGTAGCAATTCCAGGAGTATCAACAAGATTAAACAACAAATCTTTGCCGTCTTTAGAACGTATTGAAATCTGTTCTTTAATTTGAATTTCTCTAGTTTCATGAGGGACGCTGCTTACAGAACCCATTTCTTGACCAAGCCAGTCTACGCAAATTCTATTTGCAAGAGTGGTCTTTCCAGAGTTTGGAGGACCATATAAACCGAGCTTCCAATTAGCTTTTCCTCTGAATAAATCCTTAAAAAACTTGTTTAATATTCTTTTTAAAAAGTTAACAGCCATTAATTCACCCTTTTGACCCGAATTTAAATATTAGGAACTGTTTTTATTTAAATACTTTTCTATTGAGCGTTTTATAGTTTGGAGAGGTGGTTGGAATATCGGCATTGAAATGCACAATAACTGAAAATTATTGGAAAGATAAATACGATTGCAATTGGAATATAAAAGATATTAAATTAGACCATATAGATTACTATGAATGTTGGGATGCGCTGTGGTAAAAGTTTTCTAATCAGTGATGTCCACCACTACAACAACTCTCCGCTTTCTTTGGAGGAGTGCCTTCATCATATTTCTCCAACTGCTCCATGATTTCTTTCATCAAGTCTTTTTTGGTTTTTGTTTGTTTCATGTTAAACTCTAACTCTAGAGATTAAAAAGAATATCTGCACAGTATAAATACTTTTCTAGTGAACTTTTCTTAAAAAGAAAAGTTTAACAAAATAATTTTATTTTTTTACTGAGTGAACGAGCGCAGCGAGTGAACTCGTAAAAAAATCCGGAAGAACGCGGGTGAAGGCCCTTATATCCCCTTTGGTCTTTGCGTTCTCCGGTGTGGGAGAATGAATAAATGAATGAAAACAGGAAAAGAAGTGAGCGTGAAGGATTAGCCTAAAGGAGTATGGCCCACCCCCTTTCCTTTTGATTACTTCTTGATAAAAACTATATCGCCATATTCCTCAGTCTTAGTTATTCTTTTTCTAAGACCGTACTTTTGCACCAAATTAATCATTTCGTCTTTTAGTGCTTTCACGTCTGCGGTCAGCTCTATCACTAGAGATTCTCCGCTGTTCTGGCCCAAAAATACAAATTTAACTGGTTCTATTTGCCTCATATACCTTCACCCCTGTTTTTACTAGTAAACTTCACCATTCCCAATCCCTCGTAAAGTTTACTGCTTGTTTGATAACTATCTGTTTTGTTTGATAACTGTATAACTGGTGTTTTAGTATATATCATTATTACTCTACAAAAATATATGGCAGTGTTTTAGTCTATATACTCTTTTTAAATAGGCAAAACTCCTTCTTGTGCTTAGGTTCTTTCCTTCGAGCCATATTAATCCATGGTATTAAAACGAGAAGTTGTAAAACTAATAAACGAGTTTGTATTCCAGAAACCTAGAACGATACAAGAAGTAGCCCAGCATATAAACAGCAGTTGGGTTACCACAGATAGATACATCCAACAAATAATGAAGGAAGAAGGCACTATTTCTTTGAGAACATTCAGAGGCGGAACAAGAGGAGCGCTAAAAATAGCATATTGGAATCATCCAGATCAAACAAGAGGGTCATCAAGATTTCAAGAAAAATTGCTAAACAGCGTAAGGCAAGGTAAAGATAAGAACGATTTTTCCCCATTCGATATATACCAATACGTTCCTGAAGATAAACGATATGCATTTATTTCTGAAAATGAGCACGAAAGCATATTAATACACAAATTTTTAACTAGCGCTTTTAAGGAAGCGAAAGAACAGCTGCTAATATTTGCAGGACGAATGAAATGGGTTGATGCGAATACTGTAAAAATTCTTGAAGAATTAGCTGAAAGAGGAGTTAGCATAAAAATATTAACTCGAGTCGAAATAGGTAAACTAGAGCACATTAAAGAAGTTGATGGAATAAACGAACGCTTAGGAAAAGATGTTATAGATATCCGCCACTGCGAACAACCACTAAGAGCATTTGTTATAGATAATTCAATGGCCCGATTTAAAGAATTCAAAGAAGAAACGGGAACTAAATCTTCGCATGTCTTCTACACAATCCACGACCAAGAATGGATAGAATGGACTAAGAATGTATTCTGGCAATACTTTACCTCAGCAATTCCAGCACGAAAAAGAATAAAAGATATGGAAAGCATTAGGGGAGGGGTTTAGAAGGGGGTGGTTCAGATATTCATCTTCTACAAATATCTATATGGCTACTAATAATACTTGCAACACATTCTACTGAAAGAGTAAATTGGTACGCATTTATCTGTGGTTGTTTTACTTATTCTATTGCAATCTGATCACTCTCAATCTCAAAGTTTCAACAACACAAAAAGATTTCTCAAAATCAACTGTTTTAGATAAAACTTTTCGAATCATCGAATAGATAAATCCTATGGTCTGAGGAATAAATCTCAGTAATATGACTCCACAATTTTCTTTTTTGCCATTGAATATTAATTTTCCAAAATCAGTGTCAAAAGTAATTAAAATTCTTCTTTTACTTTTTGCCAGAGAAAGAATAGCTTCATCGCTAATACCTGGATTCACAACACTCGCAGAAATTATGTCCACCCCATCTTTTTTGAGTTTGTCAACAACTTCTAAAGGTATATTTTCATCAGCTAGAAATTTCATGCTTCAATTGAATAAATAGTTTCCAAATTCAATGAATGAGAAGAATATTCTAGAGCTGCTTGAATATCTTCTTTTTTTAATTGAGGATAATTCTTAACTATGTTTTCAAAAGTCCATCCCTGAGCAAGAAGCTCTATGATGAAATCAACACTTAATCGTGTACCCTTTATTACAGGTTTACCTACTAAAACCTTGGGGTTTATTACTATTTTATCTCTCCAGTTGTCTGTCATAAACTAACTTAATGTAATCATATTTAAATAATTATCGGAAGAAATTACTAATAGATTAAAGTTTATGATTAAATAATATTAAAAAAAAATCAACAATTAGCTTTCCATGTACTGGACATGGTCAATGAAATAAACAATCAGAGATAACTATCCCGCAGTCAAAAAGTCCAATATATTCTGCTGCTGCATTAAACCTTCAACGAGTTTCTTTTTTCTATCCCTTACTATTTTTTTGCAAGGGGCAGAATCAATTGATGTTTTAGCAACAGATGCAAGATCGTGGAATGAATTTGCAATATTATCCAGCAAAGGTCCTTTACAGGGGGCATTTTGTTTAGTTCTGAATTTTATAAATCCCAATAAATCCACTGGATCAGCAAGAGATATTTTTTCAGCAACTAAACTATCTCTAAGTGCGCCACTAAATAAATTTAAAACATCTTTCTCTGACTTTAGAGTTGATAATTTGTTGATATCAAAGCGACAATCGATGCTTTTGCTCTCTAATTTTTTAATAGTCGCACCAACACCATTTTTGAAAACGTTAAAGCACGCTTTTTTATCCGCATTCATAGATTTCTCTCGCTCAGAGAAACGCTGCAAATAAACATTTGCATCAATAGAGTTTAACTTCTGAGAGATAATAATATCTATTTTGTTTTCAACTCTCTTTCCTTCGCCTTTCACCTCTATTAAAAAATCTGCAACAGGTTTATTAGTTTTAGGATCTGTTTTTGTGAGAGATAATTTAACATTATTGCCTAACAATAAATATAATGTGAAACAATCAATCGCTCTTCCGCAACTTATTGATTTTATCTCATTAACCATTTGTTTAAGCGCTTGTGCAGGACCTGTAAATTTTTCTTCAACTCGCTTGGCCTCTGCACCTACCTTAGTTTCAACTCGTTTAACTTCTGTTGTTACTTTTTTAATAGGTGCAGATACTGCTTGTTTTAGTTTCTTTCTAAAACTTTTATCTCCCGTTATTTGGTTTCCACTCTTGCCAACATCTTCGTAATCAGAATATTCTGCAGATAGCTTATCATTTGATTGTGTTAAAGGAGTTATTGCAAATCCACCAAGTGCAACTAAAGCAATCATAAAAATACAGAGAAGTTTGAATAACTCTTAAAAGAGTCAAACTTCTCTAAGAGATGCTTTGAATATCTAACAAAAATATTAGTCATTCAAAGCCCTCTACAGTTAATTCAACATTCAGCGATTTTGACATAAAGCACCTCTTTAATAGTTAATAGTGAGTAGTTAGTGGCTTGTAGTTTAAAATTGTTTCTTTACTTTTTCACATATTTCCTCATAACTACATTCGGAACATAAAATGTCTCTTTATTTTCTGAAATAATTTTGGTGTGGAAAAGACGTATTTCTGCAACTTTACCTTTAAGTTGGTTTATTTTTATTTTATCTCCAATTTGAATATTACTTATTTGCAATCTCGCAACAAAATTAGGAATTGCTTCTTTAAAATTTATGATTGATGCCAATAACAAAGTCAAAAAAATTAACACGATTAAAAGAATAATAATTAATTTAAGCGCTCCAAATTGATTAAGAACTATTGCAATTGTTCCTGTGTAAACTGTAAATTCTATTATTTTCGATGCGAACTCTTCTGCAGAAAAATCGTATCCTATTTTTCTGAAAAAAATATCAACATCTGCTTCATGAAGAATGATCTTTATTATTTTTCCTGCGAAGCGCGCGATTATGAACCCTACAAAAAATGTTATTCCTGCAGATAATAATGTGGAAACCATTGATTCTGCGATTTGAAACAAACTCATATCTATTAGCATAATAAACAAAGTTTTTAAACATTGTTGCTGTACTTCATTTGATGGACATCCACGAAGAAATTAAAAGGCTTGAAGAGGAAATGAGAAATACTCAGTTAAATAAAGCCACTGAATATCATTTTGGATTGATTAAAGCGAGAATCGCCAAATTAAGAGATACTTTTGAACGAAGACAGGCGGCAAAAAAAGGGGGGGAAGGATTCTTCGTAAAAAAAAGCGGAGACGCCAGCGTAGTACTTTTAGGATTTCCTTCAGTTGGAAAAAGTACGCTTCTCAACAAATTAACTAATGCAAAATCAGAAGTGGCAGCATACGAATTTACCACTTTAACTGTTATTCCAGGAGTGCTCGAACACAAAAAAGCAAAAATACAAATCCTTGACGTTCCAGGAATACTTCAAGGAGCAGCAGCAGGAAGAGGTAGAGGAAAAGAAGTTTTAGCCATGGTAAGAAGCTGTGATTTAATTTTAATGATTATTGATGCTCTACATCCAGAACATTATCCTACAATAGTAAAAGAGATTTTTGACTGCGGCATTAGACTTAATCAAAAAAAACCAGATGTAAAAATCACTAAAAAAATGAGAGGAGGAATAGGAATTGGAGCCACAGTTCCTTTATCGATGAGCAGAGAAACAATAAAATCAATCTTGAACGAGTTCAAGCTCAACAATGCAGACATTTTGATAAGAAGCAAAATAGACATCGACCAATTAATCGACTGCATAGAAGGCAATAGAAGTTATATCAAAGGAGTTGCAGTTTTAGCAAAAGCAGACCTCATTGATGAAAAAGAAATCCAAAGAATAAAAAAAGAATTCAATCCGAAACTTTTTATCAGCGCAGAACAAAACAAAGGACTAGAAGAACTAAAAGATTTAATTTATTCTGAGCTAGGATTCATAAATATTTATTTAAAAGAAGTTAATAAAAAAGCAGACCTAGAAGAGCCGATGATAGTCCGCAAAGGAATAACACTTAAAGGAATCTGCGAAAGAATCCACAGAGATTTAGTAAAAAAATTCAGATATGCACGTATCTGGGGCAAAAGCGTGAAATTCGACGGCCAAATAATAAAAAAACTAGA
>CAYHXI010000075.1:0-7270 GCA_964360565.1 uncultured Methanosarcinales archaeon
AGCAGAACAAAAACTCCGCGAACCAATAGTCCAAAGAAAAATCTTCGGAACACTACGCAACGAAAAAGGAACAAAAATAATGGAAATACTACTCACAACAATAACAACCTGGAAAAACCAAAACATACCAACACAAGAAAAAATCGCTTCATTACTCTAAGGAGCTAAACACGTACATCAAAAAAGAAGATGTCTCCGAACAAATATGGAATGATGTACAAAAATTAAGCGTTGAAAGCAGCCTCGAAATAGAAGGAACTCTCAAAGAAGACAAAAGAGCCCCAACAGGATATGAAGTTCAAGTAAAAAATCTCACACTAATTCATGCTGCAGAAAGATTTCCAATAACAAAAGACCAAAGCGAAGAATTTCTGCTCGACAAAAGACATTTATGGATAAGAAGCAGAGAATTAACCGCAGTGTGGAAAGTAAAAGCACAAGTACTAAAAGCATGCAGAGATTTCTTCGAAGAAAAAAAATTCTACGAAGTTACTCCCCCAATAATAACTGGGTCATCATGCGAAGGAGGCTCAACATTATTTGAAATGAAATATTTCAAAGACAAAGCATACCTTTCACAATCTGCACAACTCTATCTTGAAGCACTTATATTTAGCTTGAAAAAAGTTTGGTCTTTAACACCAAGCTTCAGAGCAGAGCCGTCAAAAACATCAAGACACCTAACAGAATACTGGCATCTAGAAGCAGAAGCAGCATGGATGACATTTGAAGAACTTCTCAAATTTGAAGAAGAATTAATATCTCACATCGCTCAGCATGTTTCAAAAAACTGCCGCGAAGAATTAAAATTGCTAGGCAGAGATTATAAAGACTTAGAAAAAATAACTCCTCCTTTTCCAAGAATAACATACGACGAAGCACTAAAATTACTAAAAGAAGATGGAATGAATGTTCCTTGGGGAAAAGATTTGCGAACTTTAGAAGAAGAACAATTAATGAAACACTACCAAAAACCTCTACTAGTTACAAGATATCCTAAAGAAGTCAAAGCGTTTTACATGCGAGACGACTCTGAAAATTCTAAAGTAGTTTTGTGCTGCGATGTATTAGCTCCAGAAGGATTTGGAGAAATAATTGGAAGCAGCGAAAGAGAAACAGATGTAAATATTTTAATTGACAAACTAAAAAAGCAGGGGGAGAAACCAGAAAATTACGAATGGTATCTCGACTTAAGAAGATTTGGAAGTGTAAAACACTCCGGCTTCGGATTAGGAATTGAACGCGTAGTAAGATGGTTCTGCAAACTGGACTCGATAAGAGATTCTATACCATTTCCTAGAACGATAAATAGGATGACCCCTTAAAAATTTGCGAGTTCGTAAACTCACTCAGCAAATTTTTTAGCAAAGATTAAAATACTAACAAATTATCTTAAATTCACTGAATGAGTTGCTCAGAGCAACGAATTCGTGAATTTAATAAAAAAGATGGTGGACATAAACTTCCTAATACTAAAAATAGAACATTTCTCATACTTAGCAATATTTTTGATAATACTGGCGAGCGGAGTGGGAATTCCATTTCCAGAAGATGCCATATTATTATTGTCAGGTTATCTTGCATCTATTGATGTATTGGATTTAAAGTGGGCGATAATAATCAGCATAATCGGACTAATCTGCTCAGACAACTTAGGATTTTACATCGGCAGAAGAGGAGGAAAAATAGTAAGCAAAGTTTTATCTAACAATACAATAAAACACTACAGCAAACATTTGTGCAGAAAAAGAACTATTTTTTTGACGAGATTTTTATCCGGCCTAAGAGTATTTTTTCCAATAGCTGCAGGAGCAGCAAACATGAAATGGAAAGAATTCTTCATAGCAGATACTGCAGCAATATTTGTATTAGGCATAGGACTTAATTTAATTGGATATTACTTCGGCTGGGCGATAACACCAGTGATAAAAGGAGTGCTAAAGGCAGATAAGATAATAACTATAGTGGCATTATGCATAATTGCACTCATCATAATATGTGCTGTTGTTGTTAAGAAAAAGAAAGTGATTAAAAAAATAATTAAAAAGATTCACGAGAAGTGTTTGAATAAGTAAAAAAAAAACTCAAAACAACCCCTCAACTTCCTGCACAATTCTTTTTTCGAAGTCAGCTGTTTTTTGCCCATCATCTTTTTCTATGCTCAGAGATTGAATTAATCTTGTGCTGAGGAGCTTCTCCTGCTCTGCTTCGAAGATTTTTGATTTGCCGGAGTGCTCTGCAATTATAATCGATTCTACGTCTTCTATTTTATCTGAGTTATCTGCACTAACATTTATTTGCTCAAATTCTTTTGATTCGAGTTTGTTGGTGTTTTTTAGCACAAAATATGCTCCTAAAGACTGAATTTTTTCAGAAATTTCATTAAATTTAATATCTGAAGTTCTTGAATTTTTTAAAACTCCCGAAAATCGCAGAGTGACTATTGAGTTGGTTAAATTTTCTTTTTGCAAAGCATCTGAAACATCTCGCTCTACTTCACCGGACGATTTATTATTGCAGTCAAAGAAAAAAGTCTTGACTGGATTCAGTTCAATATTTATGTGCTTTACATTCCAATCTTCAACTATGCAAAAACTTCCTTGCTTTAGTTTCTCAATCTCTGCAAAATTGTTGGGGAAAGTGGGGCCGGGATAAATCACATTTTTGTAGCCATCGAGAGTGTGTTTTGAAACTACGTGAACATGTCCTCCAGCATAATAATCAAAATTCTTCGGTAAGCTCGAGATAGACATTGCTTCTATATCTTCAAATTCTTTTGGTTTTATTTCTTGAATTGTGCAGTGGAACATGAATATTTTTTGGCCAGACTCTGATTCTATACGTTCACGGTCTAGCTCAGCATAAAAATTCTTGTCCAATCCACCTCGTTTTCCTATGATGCCTGTTATTTTAATTCCTGTTTTTTTGTCAGTGGTGAATTTTAATCTTAATTTGTTGTTGACCACTTCTGCTTTTGCCACGTTTATTGCTAGTCCCGCGCTCTCAAGCACAGAAATAACTGTTTTTCCGCTAGGAGAAAAATCATGGCTTCCTGCAATAATATACACTGGAATTGATGCGTCGCTCAACTGCTTAAGTTTTTCCACGCAAAGCTTCAAACAATCCATCGGAGGAAATGAAGTGTTGAATAAATCTCCTGCGATAAGACAGAAATCGACTTGTTCAGCGAGAATTCTATCGATTACTGCAACAAAATATTTTTCATTTGCCTCTCTGAGTTTAGGCTCCCTCCACCCTCCCAAATGACAGTCTGCTAAATGAGCGAATTTCATACCCTAAGATGAAAAATAACAGAATATAAAGATTTGTGTGATGGAGTTGTTAAGTCTTTATTTGTTCATTATTTGTTTTATTTTGCAAGTGTTTAGTTTGCAAGTGTTTCTTCTTCAGCCACTTTATGCTGAGTATTTTTTTGTAGATGAATTTTTTCAACCGTTTGTTTCCCAAAAGAGCCAGCCCTAAAATTATGAAAGCAATTCCTTGAACAATCGGGATAAATAAACCTATAATTCCAACAATAATAAATAAAATTCCAAACAACGGCAGGACTATTCTCTTTCCTATAAATGTAAGAATAATAAATATATTTAATTTCTCTAATTTCATACCATTCCACTAAAAGAATTCTGAGCTTTTATACTTTTGCTTTTCACAACTTCAGAAAACAAAGGAATTTTCAGTGGAGTAGCAAATTTTACAAAAGTAGAGCTAACTAACGCTTCCCCTTTATCCAACGAAGCTATTGTTCTGTCGTCGTTACTCAAATCCTGCGCTGAGCTTTCTATAATCGCTTGACGCTCTTGCTTCATTTCAGTTCCCAAAATAATCTTAGTATTCATATTTGCAAGAATATCCTTCGGAATTAGCGAAGGAAGCTGAGTTATTGCAGTTAAACCAATCCTAAATTTTCTTCCTTCTCTTGCAATTGTAGAAAATATATTACTTCCTTTCTCTAAAATTTCTTTACCAAGAACTCTGGGAGCCTCTTCTAGAACTATGGAGATAACTGGCAGAGACTTTAGGTCTGAAGAAGGAATGTTTTTGTAGTCATGCAAAAGCTCAGTTGCAATAAGACTGCCAACCAATAATTCTAAACTTCCTGCAAAACTCGACGTGTCGATGATTACTGTTTTTGCATTCTTTAAATCCTGAATTATGTCATGAATTGTTGTTTGTCCTGCAGATAAATCAAAAATTCCTCTGCAAACAACCTCATCGTTTGAAATCGAACAGTTCAGGAGTTGAACAAGTCTTCTTTTTACAACTGCAAGAGTTGCGTCATTAAATTTAACATCTTTCAACGGTTTTTCTAACAAGCAAGATTCTATCCAAGCATCTCCGTATTCCCTATGATAAGCATACAGTGCTTGATACTGAGGGTCGCTCCAATCTATAACTCCGCTGAAATGATGCGGATGGAGCAAAGCAAGAGAGATTTTTAAAGTTCGACAACCTGGAGGAGCATTTCTGGGAGTGTAATAAACAACTTTCTGCACGGCTGATTCGTGGTCTTTTAGACCTAATGAAGACCTGCCGTAATATTCATCGTGCGGATCCAGCACAAGTAAGCCACAGTAATCTTTATCAACAAGATTCCAAAGCAAATTGTACATCAAATTGCTTTTACCTCTGCCAGTAGTTCCTGAGACAAGAATGTGATGGCTCAAAACATCTTCGCCATTCACAAAAATAGGGAAGTCAATAATGTTGCTTCCACTCCTCAGATTTCCTAACAGCAGAGGATTTTTTGGAGCGGTGAGAAAAGAAAGGTCTTCTTTTGTGACTTCTCTAACTTCAGAGAAAAATTTTGGCAAAGATTTGCAAGCGATTGCACTTCTATCTTTAATTAATAGTAAGTTTTTTACTTTTGCCAAAATATAGCTTCTCAGCGATTCATCCATTAAATTTAAGTCTGTGTTCTCTTCCAATTTAAGGCCAGAGATTAATTCGAGATTCTGCTGAGAAAGCTGGGAGCCGTAGATTAGGTCGAAGACTTGCAAAAGAATTTTTGATTTGGAGTTTCCATTTGCGCCATTTACTTCATTTTCTGCAATTAAAAGCTCGCCTAATTCTATTTTTGCATCAGACTTCTCTCTAACAAGAATACTTCCGAACTCTCCCGATAAGATTATTCCTTTGTGCATTTTGGTCTGTGGTCTGTAGCTAGTAGTCAATGGTTGATGGCCTGTGGCTAATGGTCAGCAGTATTGTTTAAATAGTTGACTTACCACTGACTACTCTCCACCGACTACTCACTACCGACTACTAACTACTTAATAAGAATTTTGGTGGTGGAGAAGACAGATGGTCTATGGCCAATAGTTAGTAGTCAGTGGTTGGTAGTCAGTAGTGAGAGAGTGGGTTACAGAAAATGTTTTCTGATTTCTTCTTCCACTTGAGAAAAAGAAATAAGCCGCCCATATACTAGTGTAGATAAATCTTTTTGCCAGCTTTCTTTTTTCTTTTGCACATTCTTAAAAAAAATATCTTTACTAAATTTCATACCTGCATAAGATAATTTCTTTTGTACAAGTGCGAAATCAATTGGAATTTTTTTTATATTAAGCAAATACCAAATGTCGTAAACATCTCTAGCTTTATCTCTCTGATTTACTGCCCGAATTTTTTCTGCTAATATTTCTTTTTCATCCATAGAATAAATGTCAAAAGGATGCACTTCATGATAAAGGGAGACGTATGGGATTCTTAGAAGAGGAAAAAACACTTTCTCCCTAAAACTCACGTTTAGGATAAGTCTGATTCTACTTTCCTTTTTACCATCGTATAACGGCCCTTTTATTTCCAAATACACATTAATACTATGCTGGAATTGTTCTACCTTAACACTGCTATTTATGTTAATGAGAAAAAAAAAATTCGGCAGACGAGTAAAAAAATCTTTTGGTTTGAATTTCTTTTCTGCAGTAAAGTCTAAATCTTCGCTAAACCTGTTTAGCTTGTGTAATTTATACAAGCAAGTTCCTCCTTTAAAAACTAACTTATTGCCAAATTCTCTATAAATTCCAAGAAGAGCAACATCTTGAAGATAATCCAATTCGGCAAAACGAGGCTGAAGTCCTTTCAATGAAGCTATACGCAACAACTCTTCTCTTTTAATCATACAGTGCCCTCCTTAATTTTATTTTTAATCCTCTGACCATTCCAGCGTATTCTAAAAGTTTTTTTTTATTCAATTTACGTATATTGTTTTTTATTATTTCTATGCATTCCCCCCACGAAATTTTTCGCGTGGCTAGAGCATCTATCAGTGCTTTTTCTTTCTCAGCGATGAAAATTTCGTGCTGATCATATATTACTTTCTGGAAACCAGTTAAAAACGAAGGTTTAACTGTAGAAAACTCTATCTTTGCATGTCCATAATTAATAATTCTTTTTTTTCTTTTTCTTGAAGTTATAACTTGTATTGTGAATGGAACTTGATCAGTTAAATGGTAATAATTAATGGCAGTCCAACCAGAGATATAGCTTGGCCAAACTATTCTAGAAGATACTAAGAATGGGTCTTTCTCCAAAGTATATTTGCCTTTTTCAATTTCATAGATGAGGTTTTGATTTTTCCAACGATACGCTTGCAAGTATGTGTAGTTTCTTTTTTTATTGAGCAAGCTAGACAAATCCTTCACAGTGAAAACAGGATAATCCTTCAAAGCTTGTCTTATTGTTTCTTTCATAGCAAGTAACCAATCTTATCAAAAATGATATGATTAGTCACTCAGTGTTTAAAAGCTTTTCGGTGAGAAGAGTGACTTAAAATAAATCATCCAAATTATCATTTTTAATAATCGTGATGAACTAATTTTTAATCAGAAAATCACACCTTCACAACCTTATCACATAACTGAGCTATTTCTGCTCTTACTTCTTTGTTTGTTTCGTTTTCTAAAGAGACTAAGAATCCGTTTATTTTGTTGACTCTCATTTTTGTTAAAATACTGTGCACGAATCTTGCAAACAATTCTGGTTTATTGTGTATAAGCATTGTTGTTATCGAATCAACAAATACAAATTTTTTGTTTTTTATCTTGCCAATAACATTATTGATTGCGAGAGATATCTCAGTTAATGATGATGCGTTTTCTAAGTGCAAAACTTCTTTCATTTCTTTTTCTTTTATTCCTTGGCTTTTGCAAACGCAGTCTAAAATAAAAATGTTTTTTGTATTAATTTCATTTTTTGTCAAAAAAAATTAGTTGAACATCAATACTACCAGTCGAAGACTGGATAGCAT
>CAYHXI010000076.1:0-5742 GCA_964360565.1 uncultured Methanosarcinales archaeon
CTTTCGCATGCAAAAAAAGTAAGTGAAAAATTTGCAACAGACCATAAAGAATTTACAGTAACTTCTGATTTAGTGAATTTGCTTCCTAAAATAATCTGGCATTGCGACGAACCTTTAGCAGACCCTGCTCTTATTCCTGTTTATTTGCTTTCTGAACAGGCAAAAAAACATGTTTCAGTGGTTCTCACAGGAGACGGCAGCGACGAAATTTTTGCAGGGTATGAACAAAATAAAATATTAACTCTGGCGAGAAAAACAAGATTTATTCCGTTCAGAAAACATTTTGCATCTGCTATTTTAAAATCAACTCCTCATAAATTGAAGGACAAACTGTTCAAATACTCCAGCGCACTTGGAAAAGAAGGTGAAAAGAGAGCATTGAAACTTTTGCAGAACGTCTCAAACATCGGAAAATCTTACGAAGAAATTGTTTCAATATTTGACGAAGATGAAAGAAAAGAAGTTCTTTTGCCAGATAAACAAACTCAATTTAGTTTAAGCAAATATTTCACTGGAAAAAATAAGTTAATTAACGAAATTTTGCTTTTTGAGCTCAAGAATCAGCTCCCAGACAACATGCTTCTTAAAGCAGATAAAATGACTATGGCGCATGGAGTTGAAAGCAGAGTTCCTTTTTTAGACCACAGATTGGTTGAACTTAGCTTCAAAATGCCTGTAAAATACAAGCTCAATGGTATGCAGGACAAATACATATTGAAAAAGGCAATGAAAGGAATTGTTCCTGATGAAATTTTGAAGCGGAAAAAGCAGAGATTTTATGTTCCAATAGATTTATGGATGCTTAAAGAACTCAAGCCAATGATAGATGAAGAATTATCTCGACAAAATATCGAGCAACAAGGATACTTTAATTATGATTACATCACTAAAGTTAAAGATGGTTTTGAAAATTCAAGATTATTTTATGCTAGACAATTGTGGAATATATTAACATTTCAACTTTGGCATAAAAGATTTATTGAGGAAAAATGAATAAAAAAAATTTAGCTCTTTTTGTAGCAGTATTAATTTTTTGTTTTATTTTCCTTGAGATGTTTTTAAGAATTATTTTGCCTCAAACAACTAATATTTATCAGTACAATAAAGATTATGTTTTTGAGTTTAGGCCGGGAGCTCAACTTTTTTATGAAAGAGGAGAGTTTTCTCACAGCATAAAAATGAACAATCAAGGATTTAGAGATGGTGGGCGAGATTATTCCAGCGACAAAAATAACATAACTTATCGAATAGCAATGATTGGAGATTCTTTTGTTTCTGCTTTAGAAGTTGCTGAAGAAAATAGAACTTCAAATATTTTAGAGAATAAATTAAGTTCTTTCTCCAACTCTTCAGAGAAAAAATTCGAGGTTCTTAATTTCGGCATCAACGGATACTCAACTGAACAAGAGCTTCTACAATTAGAAAAAAAAGTTATAAATTACGATCCTGACTTAATCGTTCTTAATTATTATGTTGGAAATGACCAGATTGATAATTACAACAGAAAATTGTTTAATTTCAAGAATGACTCTCTAAGCATAAATGAAAATAGAGAGTTCTCTCAGAGATGGCCACGCTCAATATTTTATTTTTTAACAGGAAAATCTCATTTATTTTCTTTTATTTTCAACAATTACCAAAGAATGATTTCATCTTTCAATCCTTCAGACATGCGCAAAGAAGTTGGAGCTGTATCGGGTAAAGAATTTGTTGAAACTTCTCTATTAAAAAATGAAACAGAGTTATCAAAAAATGTTTGGCTGAAAACAAAATTGCTCTTAAAAAACATGTCTGATTTTGCTGAAGAAAACAAAAAAAAAATCTTTGTTGTCATTATACCTGATAGAGTCCAAGAAAACGAAAAAGATTTAAAATATCTATTAAATGTACATAACATAACTTCCGCGATTGAAATTTCAAGACCTCAGCGAATTCTTGGAGAATTCTTTGAAAAAGAAAAAATAAATTATATTAATTTGCTTCCTAGTTTAGTTAATAAAACTTCTCAGATACATTATCTTGAGGATTTTCATTGGAATGAAGAAGGACACAGAATGGTTGCGGAGGGTATTCTGCAAAAGTTAATAAATGATTCAGTTATTTAAATTAATAAATGAGAATGATAGAGAATTTAAAAGATTCAACTTGGCAGTTTAAGACAGCTTGGTTGTTAGTTGCACTGTTCTTAATTATAGAACTTTATTATTTTTCTCAGCTGGAGTATCTTCCCGGCCCAATTTATGGAGGCGATATTTATGCTCATCATGGTTTTTCTATTAATTATCGTGACAATGGTTTTTGGACTGATCCTTATTTTAAGGGAGAGTATGCTTTTTATCCTTGGCTGGGAAATTATTTGTTTATTTTATTAACTGTATTAACTGGCATTTCTTTAAAGACTGCTATGAACTTCACTCCTGTTATTACAACTTTTTTAGGAGCAATTGCATTTTATTTTTTAGGAAAAGTAATATTCAAGTCAGAAAATAAAGCGTTATTGTCAATGGTTTTGTGGGTTTTTTACCGAGGCATTCCAGAAGCCGCCCCAAATAATCTTTTGTGGCTGATAACTATTCCGTTGTGGTTTTACTTTTGGTTAAAAGTTGAGAATGAAACAAAAACTAGGGACAAACTGTTGATGGGTATTTTTATCGGCCTAAGTTCATTGTCTCAAGTTGCCTTTTTTCTTGCAGGAATGGCAGTGTTTGTTTTTACAATTCTCGCTGAAAATTTTGTTGTAAATTACAAAAATGGATTCATTAATAATTTAACAAATTCATTCAAAAAATATTCTCTTGCTTTATTTGTAGGAATTCTAATCTCTCTCTTATTTTACGGACCTATAATTTTTGTTTATCATGGAAAAACTTTGAATCCTTTGTTTCAGTACAACGGCCCAGATATAGATACATTAGGCGTTAGTTATGTTGCAAAAGGATTATTGCGTGGATTCTTTAATTTTGATGATGTTACAAGTTTTTTGATTAGCAGCTTATCTTTTCTCGGATTGTTATTTTGCGCTTTAAATTATAAGAAAAAAGAAATGCGTTTTGTGCTTTTATGGTTTGTTGCAGGATTTTTAGCGCCTTTGCATCATTTGATAACTCGTCCTTTGTTTGACAAATGGACTTTACCTACGCATTTGTGGGGGACAAATATTTCTATGTTTATTTTTTTTGTTTTAGGGGTTCAGTTCTTGTTATCTTTTTCAAAATATGCTAAAGAATTTGATAAAAAAATAAAGTATGTTATCATATTATTATTAATTTTATTTTTGCTGAACTACAACATAAAAGGATACACAGATAATCCTTGGGCGAAATCTGCAACGCAAAAAAATCCTTCAATGGATGCTTGGTGGAGTTTAGGAGAGTGGATTCAAAAAAATACTGAAATCAATGACGTCTTTATAGCTTTTGATGAAACTTGCTTTGCAATGAACGGTGTTTCTGGAAGAAAATGTGTTATGACTAGAAGAACTCATGCGAATTATTTTGTTGACGTTGATGAAAGAGCTGCAGATTCAGTAGTTGCTTTGTTTGGTAATAGTACAGAAAAAACAAAAGAGATATTGAAAAAGTATGACGTCAAATATTTCCTTGCAGACCCTATGCTTGTTCAAGGATATCAGAAAGTTTTACCGAAATATGAAAATTATTTAACCCAGCATGGAGTTAAATTTGTTAAAGTCAGAGACAGATTAGACCCTTCTTTAAATGAAGCTCGTCAATTTGATATTCTTGCAGTTCAGTTTCAGAACTTAACTTTGTCGACTCTTTTAGAGCCAGTTATAGAATTCAAAGTTGAAGATAGGCCTTATTTACAAGTGTTTAAGATAAAGGATTAATAAAGAAAAATATAGATAAATGACTTAAATTTGTTACATTAGATGATCATTTATCTATCTGGATAACTGACAAAGAAGTCACATAATTAAGTCAGTTATCCATACCTAAAAATTCTCCACCCATCAAGTTAAAGTTTTTATTGCTGCACAAACTCCTTCAAATCTTCCTTTTAATTGTTGTAGTGCAGAATAACATTTATTTATTTTTTCCAGCGTGTCTGATGCGTTTCCGTATTTATAGAATGTTTGCGGATCTATTTTATTGTCCATTTCGTTAATTGTATATAGTACTCGCTCTTCAAAAGTTGTATTTGGACTTTCCTGCATTTTAGCAGTTATCCATTGAATAGGGTCTAAAAATTTTTTATTTGATGCAAAAGCTAATTTTTGTTCATCAACATCCAAAAATATTCTATATAACATGACTAGATTTTCAACAGACATAATTATTTTTCTTTCTGTGGGAGTTAAATCTGATTTGAAATCGCTGTGGTTGAGCCAAGTCGTGTATAAAAGTCTGTTGTAGTATATATCGCCGACTATTTTTGAAGCTAAATCAAATTGATCATTATCTTGACTAAAATAAAGTTTTACAATATTATATCCTTGAAAATCAAGTATTTTTCTTCCTTGAGCATCAAAAACAGTTTGGTCTTTTGAAATCTCAGTCAAAGTTTTCTTTCTAGACCCTCCTCCTTTTTTTATAATTACTTCATTCTTTATCTTTTCAGCCTTTTGCTCAGAAATTTGCAGTCCTTGTTTTTTGAACATTTCTTGAATTCTATTGTAGTCTAATTTGGAGCCGAATCTTATATAAAGCTCTTGTTTATCTGGACATACCACCAAATATTCTATGTGATCAGGCAATGAACTTTTTTCAAAGGCATATTTTTTCTCTCTTCTAAACAACTTAGATTTTGTTGTTTCATGAAAAGAATCTATTTGAGGTATTTGCTGATTTATTGATAAGTCTCTAACGGTTTTCAAGAAGCCAGTCAATTTGTCTTCAAACAATTCTGGAAACAGCATTTTGAAAATTGAAGCATACTCTGCAAAGTTAACTCTTTTTATGTTGTCTCTTAAAAGAATATCTTGATGTATTCTAGTGGTTAATTCTGTGGCGAATTTTACTCCTTTTGCTAGACTTTTAGGATCTGATAAAGTTAAATAAGGAATTATAACTCCATAATCTTCAACCCTAAAAATTCGCGAGTCATTTAATAAGAAATCTATAGAATTTTTACCACGAGCAGTCTTAGTTTCTTCGAATTTTAAATCTGAAACATTCGCATTGCTAATCAAAGATTTTATCGCAGCAGTATTTAAAGGGTCTTTGAAATAAATTACTACATCTTTTTTTGAGATTAGCACACATTTTAAAAAATGATAATCTGGCAGACGACTCATTATTCCGTCAAGAAGCATAGTGTCTGCTATAGTTGTGTCTTTCAAAAATTCAGTTTTGTATTTTTTGTCAGATTGATAAGTTGAATATTCATAAATCATTCCTATTATTATTTTTTGAAGATTTTCTAAATCAAAAGCGACTTCTTGTGGCTGAAGGCTCATTCCTCCAACTCCAGAAAGAGGTCTTCTCTGTCTGACAAAAACTGGCTGAGGATTTTCAGTTAATTCTATTATGGATTCCAGTATTTTCTCTAGCTGAGTTGGCTGTGAATTAGGCATACTGTCTTGTGAATCGGTTGATTGAGTCATTTTAGAGTGTTTAAGAAGTAGTATTTATAAATGTTTCTAAATAGAGACTACTTTAGAGTGATTATGATATTGAGCGAAAGTTTTATATTCCTCTTGATTTTTTACATTAATGTGACAAATACTACAGAGCTAAGTTTGGATCGTATTTTTTTAGAGTTAGTTCCTAAAGCAGTTGACCA
>CAYHXI010000076.1:5842-7264 GCA_964360565.1 uncultured Methanosarcinales archaeon
AGATGCAAAAAAAATTATCATCGAGCCTGATGATGTTATTACGCTCCCAACATTTGACCTTCACTTTAGACCAGTAGATGATAAAGGAACAGGAGTTATTTTAGAAAATGCATTAAATAAATTTTATTTGAAGCAAGGAGATATTGAAAATGGCACTTTAATGGCTTTCGGAGTTAGAGGAAAAGAAGTGGTGCAATCAGATTTAGAATTGCTAGATAGATTTTTACCTGAAAAAATGTTTAGCAAAAGAACCATTCATGCCAGATGTAATTATGCATTAGGCAATGGAGAAGCAGTATACAAAATTTAATTTTAAACTAATTCGAGGTATAGCCAAACAAGTTTGGCATAACCTCTTCGTAAAATTCAGAGGTGAAAAAAAATGGAACTAATATACAACAAACAACAAGACAATTATTTTATACTAAAAGAAATAGAGCAAGGCCACTATGATGTTATTGACTCAAAAGGAAAAATCGCGAGATATTTCATAAATCAAAAAGAAGCAGATGAATTGCAGAGTGCAGTTGAAAAGGGAGATCAAAGTTTAGTGAATCGATTGCTCACAGTTCAAAGTGTAGAGTGGGAAGACATAACTCGTTCTTGCAGAGGAGATATTAGACCTTTTAGAGAAGCTGTAAAAAGAATGAGTGAATCTGTAAGAAGAGACTAAAAACAAATCAATCATCATCTTCTTTCTTCTTTGTTAATCTTTTCAAAAGAGACCAAGCAGCCAATACATATGTTAAAAACGCAGGAAGTAAATATCTGTTGAATTGAAATTTATCTTGAGTTTCTAGCATTTCTTTAGCATTAGAGCTAGCCATCCATTCTTTGTAAAGTTTAACTGGAGGTAATATTCCCAGTAGAGAGTATTCCCAATCAGAACTAAATCTTTGATAATCTTGATGATGTCCTAATTCATGAGCTGGAATGCACTCTACATTACTATATGTTACAACCGTTTGAGTCAGGGGATTATAATAATCTCCTCTGGAAAGCTCAGCCCACAGTTCATTACATAGACAAGATAAAACGCCTAGTGTTGCTCTTGCCACAACATTATTTCTTTCAACAACTTTTTCGTCAGCAAACAATCTATAGCCATCATAAATCGCTTCATTATGATTTATTCTTACAGTTAAATCTTTGAGTTTTTCGTTATTTTCTAACATTGCCAGAACTGCTCTAGATTTCTTATCATCTAATCCCAAACTAACATTATGGTCCCAGAAATATAATTTTCTGAGCACAGACATTACATGCCCGCAAACTCTAGAAGGAAGCCAATCATCGCTTTTAACTAATCTGTATCTATCTGTTTTTATTTCAAAATATTTTTCAAAATTTATTTCTTCAGGAGAGAGGTAAACTAGATTTTCTAGTGAAGTTCGTCCATTAATTTCTTTGATTTCACTCCTA
>CAYHXI010000077.1:0-7251 GCA_964360565.1 uncultured Methanosarcinales archaeon
CAACTTCAAAACGTTCACATTCAATAATTGGAATGCTATATTTTTCTTTAAATCCAGCAATAATATCTCCTCTAATAATCACTGTAGTTCTATCAGGCCCTACAAAAGGGTGAGCTTCGTAATGAGTATGTTTGTTTTCTATTCCGCTTCCGCTGATTTTAACTTTGTATTTGGTCATTTTCTAAATCTCCACTTCCATTCCTTCTCTGGCGTAGTCAAAGTTTACAAGTTTATCAAAGCCTTTATCTTGAGAGAATTTTTGCAATTCAACTTTTCTTTTATCCAACCAACTGTCTCTGTGATTAGGATCGTGATGGAATAAGTACAAGAACATTTGTTTATCAGCTAATTGTGCAGCTTGATAAGTAACTTCTATAGCAGCTTCATCTGTTGGATGACCCCAAGTGGCTTTGCTGAGCTTAGGGTCAGGATTGTAATACTCTGCAGGAGAAAATTGTGAATCGCTAACGACAACATCACAACCTGCAAGGAATTCAACAAGCAGAAAATAAAATGAAGGGGTGTTTTCTAGAGTATATAGTCTATGACGTGAATTTGCCAAAAGTTTGCCATGCTCCCAGTCTCCAGTAATTCCTAAAGTCTTTGTTTCTCTGAATTTATACATCAAGATGCCGCCAGGGTGATTTCCTTGCTCACAATCCATATCCAACCCAAAGTTAGTTTTGTTGTCTAAATCCAAGTCGATCGTAGTAACGTTTGCTCCGATTTTTCTTTGAAGTTCAAAAGGAATTGGATGTCTTCCACGATCAGTGTTGCCAGACATCGCGAGTTCTATTCCGCTGTTGTATTTTACATTAACATCGACTCCAGAAGCTTTAACTCCATCTTTAGCGACAAGCATTTGAACAGATTCTCTAATTAAATCTAATTGATTAAGCAAAGATTCTAATTCAGTTTGTTTTCTAAATCTTGTTTCTGTGCCAACTCTTGCAGAATTTCTGTCTGCTTCCTCCGCAATAGTTGTTACAAAATTAGGCAAACCCGCAAGAGTGAAAGAATTTCTATCATCATATGCTGGACCAAAAAATGGGTAGCCTTCAATATGGTCTCCATGAACATGAGTAAAAAGTATTAAAGCTTCAATTGGAATTTTTTTCATTGTTTTTTCTCTAATTAAATAATTTCCCAGCTCAGTTATTCCAGAACCTGCATCTATGATGACTAATTTATCTTGTCCTAACTTGTCTTTTATATTTAGAGAAAAACAAGTTGTATTTCCTCCGTAAACTTTGTTATGTAAAGATTCATAGTCTTGCAAAAATCTTTTTACAGATTCTTCATTTGGACAGGAACGCAAAAAATCCATCGCTCTTGGATCTCTAGAAATTTCATGCAAAAGACTTGCTTCTTTTTCTATCAAAGTTTCAGTTGTATAAGGCTTGTCCCAAGAACCTCGCACTCCCCAGAATTTTAACTTCATTTTCAATACACTCTTGATTGAGATTTAGTTAATTTATACAAGTCGTAAGTTGCGTTGGTGCAGTCAGATACATTTCCACATCTGCTTCTATCACTTGCTTTTACTAAAATATCTGCACGATGCTGTTTTGCAAATTCTTCTAAAGCAGTTCTTTCCAAATCTGAAGATTGAGATGATTCAGCTAAACTAGCAAATCTTGCTTCATGAGAAAAAGTTGCTTTTCCAACGTATCTTGCTTCTCCTCGGTTAACTAACTTTTTTGCTTCTGCGTTAGATAATACTTGAACTTGTTTTGTGTTTTGTGACATTTTTCCCCTCCGAATAAACTATCTTATCTAGTAACAAACACTGCTTTATAAACCTTTCCTTTACTTAAGAGTAGTGTCAACCAACCATTTCTTCCAAACTTTTCTTAAAATCGTTGTTCACAATTGTTTTGCTTTCTACTTGAGTGATTTTTGAGAGAAAATCAACAAATCTTTGAAAGCCTTCTTTGTTTTGTTTAAGTTCTTCTTCAATTATGTTTTTATCAAATTTTCTTTTCTTTTTCTCTTTATTTGGATCACTTAATCTTCTTTGATAAAGTGTTTCTGCATCTAACTCAACTAAATAAAGTTTTATTTTGTTGTAATTTTGTGCAAGAATAGTCAAGCTGTCGTCGCAGAAACAGTCATCCCAACCATGAGGTTTAACATAAAATTTGTAGTGCAAATCAACAACTGTTGGAGAGGGAGAGTTGAGGACTTCTTGCAAAGCCATGCCTTCAATTATTTTTGTTTCTTTAATGTCTAAATTTCCATAGAAATACTTCATGAATTGGTCGCCAGGGTGAACGTAAGAGCCGCTCAACTGTTTGAATACTTCTTTTGCAATCGTTGTCTTTCCAACTCCTCTCGCTCCGCCGATGATTATGAGTTCAGCGTCATTGAACTCGTGCATTTTATCTATATTTTGGCAATTCATTTGTGTCCTCCAGCTGAACTGAGTTGTCTTCGAAGATTTTGTCAGCTAATGTGTATTCAGTTTTAGGAAAATATTTTGAACTGTCTGGAAATAGTTCTCTGAATTTTTCTTTAATCGCCTGCTGAGAAACTTCTTCCGAAACTGCAAAGTATTCTTTCAAGCAGGATGTAAAAAATGGAAATACATATGATGCTACAAAGTGGTCCCAGACTATGCTGTACTCCTGCTCTTTAGGGAATGGATCTTGAGCGCCTCCAATTAAGTGTTTCTTAAAAGGAACTGCTAGATTCTTTTGTTCTCTTACTTTTGCATCTATCATATCGCTCTGGAAATCTCTGCAAACTATTCTAGTGGGTTCGTAATTCTGGTTGACTTCTAGCAATGTGTTTTGGCAGTGGTTTTCTAACAAAATTCCTCTTTCTTTTGCAAAAAAAGACCAGACTTCAACAAAAGGCTGCACGATTTTGTTGATGAAGTAATCTAGAGGCAATTCATTTGAGTTCTTTATCATTTGAACAAGCAAAGGCTCGTCTTTCGAGTTAGGGTCTTTAGAGTACAAAGCAAAAAAAGGAATTAGATATCTTTTCTCGTCAACAAAAGGACGAGCAATTTTTTCTCTAATTATGCATCCGTGGCCTTCGGGAACAATTATGCCTATGCTCTCAGGCAGATATGCGAATGATTTGGGAGCTTGAACTAAACTTTCTTCTATATCTCTGCTGACTAAAATGCTGTGCTCAACAGACCCTTCTTTCAATCTTCTGTTAAATCTGGATATTCTCGCAGGGAAGTGAAGTTTGATAAAATAATCTTTAGCTAGCACAGTTCTTGTTGAAGCTGTGGGAACTGAAGCAGTGAAATTATTTCCGCAAGTGTTAAACTGAGGGTGTTCGAAAAATTTAATTCCATCATCAATTATATCAGATAAAACTTTTTTGTCAGGGTATGCTAGCAAAACTTTTGCATCCTTTCTTTTTTTATAGGGAACAAATATTTCTCCATCTCCAAATCTAGGATGAAATTCCTCAAACACTTCAGAATACTGAGCAAATACGCTGTATTTAGGCTTGTTGACATAGCGCTCTAAATAAGCATAAGAGTCATTGTTTGCGAGTTGTTCAAGTTTCATTTTGTACCTCTAAAATTATCTTTTGCTGCTGTAAATCTTTATTGCTCGTTCATACGCTTTTATCTGAAACTCAATTGGAAATGGCTCTACAGCAACTAATTTCCTTTGAGGTCTAGAATATCTGCTTTCGTTGTTTACTCTTGCAACAAATTGTTCAGGCGTTTCTAGATTTCTTTCAACTAATTGTTCGCTCAATTCTACTTGAGCATTCAATTGTTCACATAATGTTTTTTTTGTTTCTTCCATGTTAAGTCTCCCGAGCGTTTGCTCGACTACAATAATATGTTGCTTTGTGTTAATATAAAACATTTTGAAAGAAATTTTACTAAAACAAAAAGTTTATATACTTATATTTGTTTTATGCCAAATATGAAGCTTGATTTGAAAGCAAAGAAGATTTTGTATGAACTTTACAGAGACTGCAGAGTGACAGGCAAAAGCATAGCTAAAACAGTTGGATTATCTAGGGAAGCAGTAGATTATAGAATCAAAGTTTTAGAAAAAGAAGGAATCATAAAAAATTACATAACTCTAGTTGATACTCCAAGATTAGGATATTTGACATACAATGTTTACATCAATTTACAGAACTGCACAGAAAAAGACGAGAAAGAAATAATGCAATATTTACTGAATCACCATTTCACAAAATGGGTTGTAACTTGTTCTGGACAATGGGATTTAGCGATTGCAATTGCAGCAAAAGACACAGGGCATCTCAATGATATTCTTTATGAATTTACTGGAAAGTTCAAGAACAAAATAAAATTCTATGATATTTTATCAACTTTAGGAGTTTACAAAGACGCAGATGTTGCTTTAGTAATAAGAGATAATATAACTGCTCCAAAAAAAGGTTTCACTGCAGTTCCTCCGCACGAATTGTACAAATTAGATAATACAGACATCAAGATTTTAGCATCTTTAAGCACAAATGCACGAGAAAATATAGTCAAAATCGCTCAGAAAATTAATTTAACTCCTGAAGGAACAAGCTACAGAATCAAAAGACTGCTCAAAGAAAAAGTAATAAGAGGATTTAGAGCGGTGCTGGATGTAACAAAATTAGGACATTTGTTGTATATGCTGATGATAGAAACCACTCCGATGCCGAAAGAAATCGAGCAAAAATTCGAGATGTTCTGCCAAATGCAAAAGAATATATTTTTTGCAGATAAATTACTAGGCAAATGGCAAGTGAGAGTAGAAATATTGGCAGACAATCACGAGCATTTGAATAAAGTTATGAGAGAGATAAGAAATATTCTTTCTGAATACATCCGAAGCTATGAATTAGTTATTGTATTTGATGAACTAAAGCAGATAAGTTTCAGCGAAGGGATGGGTTCTTGATTTACTCAAAAGTGGTAAAAATAGCAAGATTTAAATACTTGGCAGGTAATTAGTATTCTGAAACATAGAAATATATGTTTTGGAGAAATAAAAATGACTAACAGAATATCAAAAAACTATCACGGAATAAGTTCAATAACCGTATCTTTAGATGCTCTGCCTGAAATGAGCTGGGATGCAAAATATACAAAAAACTTAAGTGTTGATGCATTAGAAAGAGCACAAAATTTGAAAATGCCAAAAAAACCAGAAGCATCAAATTATTCGAGAAAATTAGAAATTCGCTTAAGTGCTTAAACATGAAACTAAAATCAGTAGATACATTAGTAAATGCAATATTAGTTCTTGATAGATTTATAGGTCCTCCGCAAAGAGCAGATACAGCAAGAAGACTTGTTGGAATTTATTATGACAATATTCACAAAGTTCCTGTAAAAGATTTGCCTGCTGAGCAAGCAAAATCAATTGCGAGAAGACTATACAAGAATGCTGTGCAGAAGATGCACGATTTCCGACACACAGACAGAGAAATTCTAAGAACACTTGCAAAAATGCAAAGAGGAGAAATTGAACAAAGCTATGATACAGAAGAAAGAATGTGCATAATGATGGAAAATTATGCTGCAGACCATCCGATTGTTTTGGAGTATAATCAAGTTACTGGAAAAACACATCTTGAGTCAGAAGAATTTAACTAAAAAGTTCTTTAACTAATTCTCCAGATTCAATGATTTTTCTGAGAGTTTCAATGTCTTTGTAGGTCTCTTTAGCATAGAAACATTTATACACGTTTCTTTACTTAACATTTTTTATGAAAAACTTTCATGTTGTAGAAAAAACAGGAAAAATGCCAGGAAAAACTGTGCTGATACTTGCAGGAGTTCATGGCAATGAAGTTTGCGGGATAAAAGCATTTGATAAATTATTGCCTTCACTAGAGTTAAATGCAGGTAAAGCAATTTTTATTTATGCAAATCTAGAAGCAATAAAGCAAAACAAACGTTTTGTTGAATGTAATCTTAACAGATGTTTTTTGAAAAAACAACCCGAAGATGTCGTAAATACTTTAGAAGGAAGAACTGCAGTGCAAATAATGGAAATACTGGACAAAGCAGATGTTTTATTAGATATTCATGCAAGCAATAGTGTTGATTCTGTTCCCTTTGTTATTGGTGAAAAAAATTCCTTTGAATTTGCTAGAGTGATGCCTTTTGAAATAATTAGTTTTAATTGGGATGAATTTGAGAAAGGAGCAACTGATGCGTATATGAATAATAACGGAAAAATGGGTTTTTGCATAGAATGTGGATATGTTAAAGATCCTAAAGGACAAGAAAGAGCAGAAATTGCAATTATGAATTTTTTAAGAAAAGCAAATTTAATTAAAGGAAAAGCTAAAAAAACAAAAGGGCAAAAATACTTCAGAATATCATCATTATACAAAAACAAGTATGGTTCTTTCAACAAGTGGAGAGATTTTGCCGACTTTGAATATTTGAAAGAGAAAACGTTAATAGGACATGATGGAAACAAAGAAGTATTTGCAGAAAAAGACAATAATATAATATTTGTTAGAGATAGAAAAGATTTAAATCAAGAATGTTTTGTTATTGCTAAAGAAAATAAATGAAGATTAGTCAACTTTATATAATTCAAACAAATAACTTATTTCATGCTCCGACCTCTTCCAAAATCTTTCTTTAAGAAATCTACTATCGATATAGCGAAAGCATTGTTAGGAGTTTATTTAGTTCATGAGTGGAAAAAAGAGATATTTGTTGGAAAAATAATAGAAACAGAAGCATATTTGAAGAATGATCCTGCATCGCATGCTTTCAAAGGCAAAACTGAAAGAAACAAATCAGTATTTAATAAACCAGGAACCGCATATGTTTATTTTACGTATGGAATGCACCACTGCTTTAATGTTGTAACAAACAAAGGTTTTGGAGAGGCAATACTAATTAGAGCAGTAGAACCAATTAAAGGAATCGAGTTGATGAAGAAAAATAGAAAAACTGAAGATATTCATAATTTATGCAACGGCCCTGCAAAATTAACTCAAGCTTTTCAAATAAGCAGAAAAGAAGATGAATTAAATTTGTTAAATGAAAATTCTAAGTTGAGATTGAGGATCCCACATAAAAAAGAAAAAATTCAAATCGTCTCTGCAAAAAGAATAGGCATAAGCCAAGCAAAAGATAAGTTGTATAGATTTTATGTTAAAGGGTCGAAGTTTGTGTCGAGAACATAAAAAGATTTATATAAACCAAACTCCAACTAACATACATGACTGCAGTTCAAATAGTAGTATTCATGCTTCTAGTGGTATTGCTTGGTGTAGCTCTGAAATTAAAGCTTCCTT
>CAYHXI010000078.1:0-7226 GCA_964360565.1 uncultured Methanosarcinales archaeon
CTTGCCACGAACCTCACCGCCACAGGCATCCGCGTCACACCAGAACAATTCATCACACTCGCAGAACGATTCATACCACGAACAACACCAGAAAAAGAAACAGTCAAAGAATTCTACTATTGAATGCCATCAATGTTCAGGCAATTTCTTTATCGTTCTTCAGTATGGTCATTGTCGCGAAGTAGACTTTTTAGTGTTTTTTTGCGTTTTCGTAAGAAAACAACCTATATTCTCCAATATATATTTTATATACTTTATAAGGAATAAATATATAAAGACGTAAAATTAATATAACTACTATTAAGTGGTGTTGGATGATGGAGGAGAGCGTAATGGCTCACACACTCATCACAGGAAATGACAGCAATGAAAAAGGACTCGACTTCTCAATATTCCCGATAAAAAATGTTCCTTATCAAATGATTTCTCGTGCACAGAATATTCTGGGAGTCTTCAATGGAAACGAGCAAATAACTGGATGTGTGTATGAGAAGCAGAACAGAGGAGTTCATATTGATGCATTCGGTCGCGTCATTCTTTGTTGTATGGACTGGGGTAATGAGCATATTCTTGGTGATGTTAATTCGGAAACTATCACAAAAATATTTAATGGAGAGAAGTATAAAGCGATACGAGAAAGAATGAAATCATCAAACGATAAAAAGTTTCTTTGTAATCGTTGTGAATGGGCGAAGGTTCAGGTTTGAATACTTTTAAGCAGAATGGTTTATAAATGATAAATATGGAGCGTGTGTTACTATGTTGCCAATAATAAAATCTGTATATGAGAAGGTTGTGCAGTTGTTTCCCGAAGATTCTGGTAAACGTGAACTTCTTTATGTTCGCAGAAACTGGATTTTTCCTCAGCATATTGATATCATGATTGAATTGATTGAGAGCATGTGTTCAAAGTACGGAGGAGACATTGTTGTTTGCCAGCTCGCGGCTATTTTGCACGATACTGGTCTTGTGTATAAGAGGACATCTGAATCTTCAAAGGGTCACGAGGAACGAAGCTTGGAATATGCAGAACAGTTGCTCAAAGAACTCAAATTTGAGAAAAAAATAATAAGCAGTGTACTCTCTTGCATTCGTGCAACAGAACCAGAAAACGAGCCGAAGACTGTGAACGAGAAAATTGTTCGTACCGCTGACTCACTATCACAATTTATCAGCGTTCACTTCATCGCAAAAGCATCATTCTCTGAGAATATTGACGATTACTTTTCTTGGTTGTCAAGAAAAATAGATACAAATTTCAAAAAGATAAGCTTTCAGGAAGAACAAGATGCTGCAAGACCTACACTCAAGTATTACAAAGAAGCACTAAAAAGATACTATGACTCAAAAGAAAGAATCAACAGTAAGTAAAAAAGTCTATATCTCCGAAACAACCTTTATAAAGCTGGAAGCATTATATCGTCTATTATGGGATTGGAAAGATTGGTATTACCGATAGGGTTGAGCGTTGCACTAATTGGGGGAATCTCTCACGTTGCAAAAGCACAGGGTCAACAATCAACACAAGAACAAACAGAAATAACACCAGAATCTGAATTAACAGTAAGAAAAGCAGAATATGTTATGCAACACTGTGCGAACGAGGAGGAAATAATACAATGGTACGGATTAGACAACATAGCACAACGAGTAACATACAACCCAGAAACGAGAAGGAACAATTTTGAAAATCTTGTCCTCAACTCAAGAATTCCATCGGTCGTTATGTTCTATGAACGTACGACTGACGAAAACGCAAAAGGTGTTAAAGGTCAAAATAGAGAGTTTATTCTTTTTTGTGAAGCAGTTTTAAAGTATTCTCCGAACGTTAATTTTGTATGTTTTGAAATTGATGTCGACCCTGCTCTTGCATACAATAGCCATAAAGGTTTAATAGATCAATTTAAAATACAAGCCGCACCAAGTATTGCATTATACTCATTGTTTGATCTTTTGAGAGGAGAAACGTCACAAGAGAACGATGGAAGAATAAAACAAGTTGATATATTGAGAGGAAGTCCTGCAAAGACAAGTTCTCTTCCTTCGTGGTTTTACGGTTCTGAAAGTATGTCTGATTGGATAGAAACAAATCTTTTTCTTAATCCTGCAAAAAATTATGTTATAAGAGTTAATAATTCATCAACTCCTCAAACAGTACTGCTTGAGAATCGTTAAAAAAATAGGTGACCATAAACATGAATAGAAATTGTTTGTCATTCGTTATACTAATCTTATTATTTCTGTCACCAGTTATTGCTGGTTTAGGTAGTGAAGGAACTGATGAAGAGAGAAATAACTTCGACCCTCAGTCTTTTGATTGGAAAGATGGTGATTATTCTAAGGTTTCTTCTTGGGATGGTGTTTCTCCTTCGTTGATTGTTCGTTGGGTTGACGTTCCGGATTCTGCATTTGCAGGAATGGATTGGTCAACTGGGCAGGAAAAAGTCCCTCCTGAAAAGGAACATCTGATCCCTCCAGAAAAAGTCGACGTCACAAAGGTTCTTGACCAGTCGAAGCTCACTCAGGAGCAGTTGGGTTTTGGTGATAATTTGGATAAGGTTGTTGACTGGTCGAAGCTCGACGCTACTGCGAGGGATTCGACTGTTTCGGAGAAGGTTGGAAGGTCTGTGAAGATTGATGACGGCGGGAAGTCAGTAAAGGGAAAAGTCGAAAATGGTAAAGTGTTTATCGATCAGGGGTTTAGTGTAACGTATGATAATGATTTCGGAATTTACGGCTTCAAAAATGCAGAGATAACAAGCGATGGTCTGAAGGCAGAAAGTGGTGATCGTCAACTACTCGCTACTGGTGGCTCTCCTGTGACGACGAAGAGTTTTCAAAATCTTGAATACTTAAAGAAGACAAAAACCATAACTGTTCAGAGTGCTGACGTGATAAGCACAGGGAAAGGGGATATTCTTGGAGCGAAGAAGACGACGATACTGAGTGATGGGAAGAAAACAACAGTACAATTCCGTGAAGAGCAAACGACGACGTTCGAAGAAGTCACTGGGACGACAACAATCGTTGCTCAAAAAGATTCCTCTCTCGAAATTTCTCAGAACGGCTTGAAAGGTTCAAACCTCCTCCTCTCTTTCTCTAAACCTTTGCGTTTTACTCCATCGAGTAACGAGGTGTCCGCTTCGAGTTCTGTTGATTGTAAGAATTGCGAGAAGAAAACAGTCACTGGTGGTTCTTCGTACTCGTATATTCTTCCTACGACGTCGATGAGTTTTGAGAGTGCGAACGAGTTTTGCGTACGCGATGATGTGCTAGTTTGGACTTGATGGATAATTATTATTCCGCTTTTCAGAAGCGGAAGGTCGCGTTTTGGTGATGATGGTAGTTTTAGGACTGTAAGAAAAATAAAACGAGTCTACAATATATATAATATATACTCTATTTTTATATAGTTATGAACATCGTTCTTGATAAAAGGTTTTGGTGGTGTTGGGAAGTGTAAGATGAATTGGATTCAAGCATGGGCAAGAAACAACCCGACAGTACAGTATTGGCAACAACGACTCGCACTGAGAAAACTCGAAATTGTATCGTCAGTGCTTGAACAAGAAGTTCAAAAAGCGGACGGGCAAGATGTTGAAACGTTCAAGAACTTGCTGGGAAGAATAGTTGATTGTGAAATGAAGTATGACCGTGCAGTACTTAACTCAGCCATAGTTCCCGCAGAAATAGCACTTTCACGAGTAGTATACTCAGGAAAAAGACTCTGTGCAGCTACAGGAATTAGCGACGAGTTATTACCACAAAACGTTACACCATCAAGCGGAACATCAAGTCTTGACTGTTTCGAAAAAGTACAAGCGAGAGCAGAACAAGGAAGAGAAAGAATAACTCGAACAGAACAAGAACTGTACAAAGTGTATGGAGTGAGAACGTGAACATGTTGAACACGAGTGCAGGAAAGAAATATAAGCAACAAGACGCAACACACAAGGGAGTATCAAGAGCGAAGGAGGAACAACATATGAAACAAGTTGCAAAAATAATTATTCATAACAACAAAGAATTTCTCCTTCAACTCCGAGATGACAATCCTCACATCAAGTTTCCATTACACTGGAATCTTCTTGGTGGAGTGGTGGAAGAAGGAGAAGACCCTGAAAACACTCTACGAAGAGAACTGCAAGAAGAGTTAGGTATCAGTATTGAAAACGTAACATTGTTCACTATTGAAGAGCACAATGAAACAAAACAGTACATTTTCAGTGCTCGATCAACAATAGACCCGTCGAGAATAAAGCTCAACGAAGGACTCGCACTGCGATGGTTCAAAGACTTCGAACTACCATCACTCAAAATAGGATTCAACTACTACGAGATACTGCAAAAATTTTTGAGGAACGATGGTTAAGGGAATAATACTTGCCGCAGGAAAAAGCAATCGTTTTTTTGATGGAAAAGCAAGTTATGGAAAACCGTTCTTTCAAGTTGCAGGACGCCAAATTCTTGAATACCCTGTTGAGAGCTTGAAGCAAGTAGGAATTACTGATATAGTTATTGGAATAAATGAAAGAGATTACGAATTGGGACAAAGGTTTGGGGAGCGTCATAACGTTGTAGTAAAAGTTAGTACGACTCGAGGAACTGCAGGATGTTTGAAAGATTGTCTCTCTGAAGACTGCAATAGAGGGATTGTTCTTTTCGGAGACACTATTTATACAAGTCCAATACCCTATTGTGATGCAATATTTAATACTGCTCCTGAAGGCACCGCGATTATTGGCGTGAAAAGAACGGCGGATTTGGCGCATTTTATGGCAGTTGTTCCTCATAATGGAGGATATATAACTCGAATAAAACCTCATACTTTCCGCGAAGGATTTGCGTATATTGGAACTCTTGGATTTTATGACAGTACTATCGGAGAAAGAATAAATCATCTTAGACCTTCAAAACGTGGAGAACTCGAAATCACTGAACTCATAGGGGTGTACGCGCAAGAAAATGCGTTGATGATAACGCAGTACACGGGAGAGTTTGTTGATTGTAACACTCTCGAGTCAGTTGACAAAGCAGTAACACTACTGAATGCGAGAAAAGAACAATGAAACACTCTTTCATAGTTGACTATATGACCAGAAAACTGAAAGAAAAAAATCTCACTATAGCAGTGATTATTCCTACATACAATGAAGAATTGACGATAGGCAACATAATAAAAAAACTCGGCAAGAATTCACAATTAGTAAACAATGTTTACGTCATCGATGATGGAAGCACAGATTCCACTGTTAGAACTGCAAGACGCGCAGGTGCTATCGTTTTTGAACGAAAGAAAAAGGGAAATTTCAAGTATAGAAGTTTTTCGGGAAAAGGGTTCGCTCTTTGGGAAAGTGGTTCTCTAGTGATAGAAGATATTATTGTTGTCTATGATGGAGACATACAAAATCCATCAATACAGCATGTAACCACATTGCTTGCTCCTTTAATCGATAATAACAAAATTGGGTTATGTAAAGCTAATTTTGATCGAAACTTGCACTTACACCGACAGGTCATAAAAAATCACGGCGGGAGACAAACTGAACTGCTCGTCAAACCGCTTATGGGTTTCCTTTTTCCTGAATTAGTGAAATTTTCTCAGCCAACAGGAGGGCTATACTCAGTGAAACGAAAACACCTTCAAGAATTAGAAGTATTGGGAGAGGCAGGAGCAGATATGTCTATTCTGGTAAACTACGCAAAAAGATTCGGAATCGACAAGATAGCAGAAGCACATATTGGAGAAATAAAACACCGCAATAAAGAACTCAATACTCTCGCAAAAACATCTCCTAAACTCATACAATCACTATTCTATCTCGCAAAAAGAATTGATGAGTTTCAAGAGTATGCCCTCACATATAAAGAACAAGAAACTATGAAAGTTAAAATCGTGAAAAGTTCACTCATCATATTACCACCACACAAAAAAGGCGAAAACATTCCATAAAGGTTTATAAAGCTTTAAACCTTACATCGTCGTTATGGGTATCGAAAGAATTGTGTTGCCTGTTGGTCTCGCGTTAGCGTTAGCTGGCAGTATTTCTTCGCTTGTTCTTCCTTCGGCTCAAGCTCAAAACGTTCCAGAGGTACGGGATAAGAGAGATAGTGCTGAATCAACAAGAACATCAGTTTCTCAAGAAGAAGCATCAAGAATCGCACAAGAGTATTCCGTTTCAATAGAAGAAGTCTACCGAGTTGATAGAGAGTTACACCAGCCAGTAGAAGAAACGCTAAGAGGACTACCAATTGTTAAAGTTGGTGATTTTGAAGACTTTAAAGCAAATCATTCATTTGATTATGAACATATAACTGCCCAAAATTTTCAGGAATTTTTAGGAATATATCATCAATTTGTCCAACAACTCTCACCACAATATTTAAGAATGATAAACCAAGAAGGAGTTTTAATAGATCAAAAAAAACCGGTAATAAGTTTTTTATGGACTGAATGTTCAAATGCGGGGGAACACGAATCATCAAGGGGAGTAGCATCGCTCGTCAGATATTTAATACAGGAATTTCATCCTGCGATGAATTTTTTACAACTTCGAGTCGGAGGTTCAGAAGGAATATACCCTTCACAGGTTAATGTTTTAAAAGATTTATTTCCTCAATTAAAAATGACCCCATCACTTTTTATTTATTCTATAAACGACGATGGATTCGCAATTTTAAGAGAGCAAGGCGATGGTGGACTACTTACTACTGACAAAGCATTCGAAAATCGTCAAATATTTAAAGTGTATATCTCAAATCAGCTCTTGAAGTGAGAAAAGAGACATTTTTAAAGGTGTTTTGCGTTTTAGTCTTGCTGTTGGCACTTCTTTATTCTGCACTTTCTTTAGGAAATCTGGAACAAAAGGATGATAAGACTTCCGACCCTTCTTCTCCTTCTTTTGATTATGCTTCTGCTGATTGGTCTGCTGTTTCTTCCTCGTCTTATGCACAAGTCGATTGGACTAAGGTTCCGACTACTGCGTATACTCAGCTTGATTGGACTGTTGTTCCTTATGATAAGATTCCTCTTGAGAACACGGGTAGTATTCCTAAAGAAAAAATTGATGTTACTAAAGTTCGTGACCAGTCAAAACTTAATCCTGATCATCTTTTGTACAATAAAAATCTTAACAAGATTTCTGATGTTAAAAAATTGGATGAATCTGTCTTGCGTGATGTTCTTTCTCAGTATTCTGGTATTGGTTTTCGTTTGCAGGCTGGAG
>CAYHXI010000079.1:0-7151 GCA_964360565.1 uncultured Methanosarcinales archaeon
AACCACCACCACTAGGAGCAGTAGTTGTAGTTGTCACAACAGGAGCCTCAACAACCTCCGCAGGAACCACAGCCTCAGCAACAGTTGCAGTTTCAGAACTAGTTCTCGGAGCAATAGCAGTCGCACTCGAACCACTAGAACTAGACGCACTACCACCACTAGAAGAAGTACCAGGATCAGTCGAAGTATTAGAACTCGCACTCAAATTCACACTAAAACCAGTACTATTCGTCAACGACAAATTCAAAACAGTAAGATTCGAACTAAAACCAGTATAATTAATAGTAAAATTATAAGGACTCATGTAAACATTTCTAGTAATATTACCCAAAAATTCAGCCAAAGTAAACCTCGCTTGACCATTACTATCAGTAGTAGCAAACAAAATAGAACTTCCAGTACTATTCGTAATATTAATTCCAGCTCCACTTAATGCACTTCCATTAACCTGCGAAACAACACTCAAATTTACAAACCAAGAAACGGTTACGTTAGTGCCATCCGCAATACAAGAGCTTGAATCAAAACCTAAAAATTTAGATAAAGGACTTAAACCAGTAAAAGAAATATTGTTCAAAAATATATCTACTCCAGAAACACAAGCAACAGTACCATTAGCTCCATTTGTAGTTATATTCTCGCTAGTGAAATTGGCATTTAATCTTCCTCCTGAAGGAAATGCACGAATACCTGAGCTCTGCAAAGAAGAAGAGTTAGTGAAAATTTTATTAAAGCTGCTGATAACTCCTGCATTTTCCCCCTGCATATGAACTCCAGCAGAAGTATCTCCTGAGGTATTCAAAATATTAGCAAAAAGAAGAGTGTTGTTAGAATTGGAAATTGTAATAGCATCAGAAGATGCCATGATGGTTGTTGCATTGTTAAAACTCAAAGTATTATTTCTAGAGCCACCAACCAAAATGCCAGACCCTCCGCCAAATGAAGTTACAACATTTGAAACAAAACTATTATTGTTGGCGCCATTATCAAGAAAAATACCGTAACTTGAAGAACCGTAAGTTCTAACTGTATTCAAAACCAAAGATTGGTTATTAACGTTCACCAAACTAAAACCATAAGACTGAGTACCATTAGTAAAAACAGTATTATTAAAAAAAGTATTATTCAAAGAAACAGAAATAATATTAGCACCATAAGAAGCATTGCCTCTAGTCTCAAAATAATTATGACTGATGTTTGTGTTGGAAGCATTAACTCTTAAAGCATCAGCAGAACCAGTAGTGTTAATTGTATTATACAACAACACACTTCCATTGGAATTACGGTCAACAAAAATACCATGAGCAGCCTGCCCAGAAGTATTGATGTTGTTAGACTGCAAAGAAATATTAAAAGTAGTTCCAGAAACATAAATGCCGTAACCGGAAGTTCCTGTTGTTCGGATTCCGCTCTGAGAGATGGAGATGTTTTGGACGGAGGTTAATTGAAAGCCGTAGGAGTTGGCGTCGTTGGTAAATATAGTGTTGTTGAAGAAGGTGTTGTTGGAGGAGGGGGAATTTAATCTTATTGCAAGTGAATTCGCACCACGAGTTTCTATATAATTTGAAGATATGTTATTATTAAATCCAGTTAAATTTATACCATCTGCAATTGATCCTGTTGTGTTTATGATGTTATTAAACATTAAAGTATTATTTATCGTTGGAGATGCAGATACTGTAAAAAAAATACCTGTACCGGTTATCGTATTGATTCTATTTGAATGAATCGTGTTATTTGAAAGACGAACAAAAATTCCATCTCTGGAATTGGTACTTATATTATTTAGATAAACTGTATTATTCAAACTATCTAAAACTATACCATGACCTCCACCTAGTACATGATTTACACCACCCCCTCCAGTCGTATTAATTACATTAGAATGAATTATGTTTCTGTTTGCTTCAACAGAAATGGCATCATCACTTGTAGAAGAATGATTAATTTTATTCAAAAAAATAGTATTATTTCTCCCAGTGATTCTTATTGCCTCTGCACCACCGCTGTTAGTCATGTTAATATTATTTGAATCAATAGTACTATTTTCTGCAGCAAATTGAATTCCATTGGCGCTGTTTCCAGCAATCAATATACTATTGTTTGAAATATTTATTTCTTTGTTTCCTGAAACGGCAGAAATACCGTGCGCAGAAGAACCAATAGTATTCAGAATATTATTAATCACAATATTATTAATTGAGTTTATTCTTATTGCAATTCCAGAACTTCCAGTTATGTTTATAGTATTGTTTGATATAGTGTTATTTGGTCCACCACCTTGAATGTCGATTCCATTACTATTAGTGCCATTCGTTTCTATAATGTTAGATAAAATAGTAGTATTTGTAGCAACACGGATGGCGATCCCATGAGTGTTAGTATCATTTGCTTTTATTCTATTAAATGCAATAGTATTATTTCTCGAAACCACAGTTGTAACCCAAGTTAAGTCAATAACTTGACTATTGCCACTAATATTACTTTCTATAACATTAAAAGAAACAGAGTTATTGTCAGAGCTTGCCAACGTTATCACACCAGTATCGCTTGAAACAAAGCCATCACTCGTAAAATTATTCCCAGTAAACAAACTAGAATTCACTCTAGTTAAATTAATCATTGTTGAAAAATTCCTTGCATTGAAATTATTTATCGTTATGTTAAATGTATCATTCATCAATACAAAACTTCCACTCGTATTCCCCGTAACAGTAAACCCAGAACCATTCAAATACAAATTATTCGCATTAACTGTAAAACAAGTTCCATTCTGGATGTAAATACTTTGAGTCAAACTAACAGAGTTGGATATATTTCCGCAGGCAGTTATTCCAGAAACTAGAAAGTTTAGAGGATAAACTAGCAGAACTAAAAGTATCAAAAATACTCTTATCAATTCATCCCTTTTTTTCATTCAAATTTTGAGTAAACCCTTCTTTATCAACTAATCCATATCAAAGGATATCATGAGTATTGCACTTCGAATATCCTTTGATATTACGCCAAAGACATTCTATTTTAATGAAAGATATGTCTTTGGTTACACCCCTAAAAAGCCAGAGTCTACCTATATATAACCAAATAAGAAAATATCATTTATAAAGATATAGATAGTAGAGAATATATTTCACTCACTCTTCTTTATCAGAATCTTAGGAGATTTGTTGTCAATATTATCTTCTACTGTAAAAGTTAGATTTTTATAAGTTGAAGAATCTCCTTTTTTGGGAATTGCTTTAAGCAAGTAATGCATAAAGCCAGAGATAGTAATATAATTTTTTTTCACAGGAATGTCCACATTAAAAAATCGATTGACTTTTTCTATCTCGGTTTCGCCGTGGACTAATATAGTATTTTTATCAATCCTTTTAACTGCTTCAGGAGATAAATCTGTTTCATCAGTTATTTCTCCAACAATTTCCTCGAGAAGATCTTCAAGAGTAACTAATCCAGAAGTTCCACCATATTCATCAACCACTATTGCCATGTGGATATGTTTTGACTGCAGTTCTTTGAATAAATCTCCCAAAAGAGTTTCTTTTGAAACAAAAAGTGGTTTTTGAGCGATTTCTTTTAGAGCTAATTCTTCTTTGCCTTCGTTAATTCGCAGCAATAAATCTTTAAGGTAGACTATTCCGCTTATTTGGTCTCTTGTTGCCTTGTATATTGGCACTCGTGAAAAACCTTCTTGAATCATTAATGGCATTGCATCTTTTAGTTTCAAATTTTCGCTTAAACAAAACATTTTGATTCTTGGAGTTCTTACTTCATAAGCATTTATATCATTGAATTTGAGTGCGCCATCTATCATTTCTTTTTCTCTTTTTTCAATTACGTTTTCTTCTGCACCTATTTGAACCATTGTTTTGATTTCTTGCTCAGTTATCAATGGCTGTGAAACATCTGCTTTTATTAATTTGAGAAGCAGATTAACTGGAGTTTCAGTTACGAATATTACTGGATAAAGCAAGTAAGATAAAAAGTATATAATCCTGGCCGTTTTTAATGAATATTTTTCAGCATAAGCTATTCCTAAACTTTTGGGAGTTATCTCTCCAAATACTAGCACTAAAAAAGTCACTATTCCTGTGGCAATTCCAGCTCCACTTGAACCGAAGTATTCTGTAGCAATTACAGTTGCAAGAGCAGATGCTCCAGTGTTTACTACTGTATTTCCAACAAGCAATGTTGATAGTACTCTTCTAGGATTATCTTTTAGTTTTGATAAAAGAACCGCTCCTTTAACTTTTTGTTGTAGTAAATTTCTTACTTTTATTTTGCTTAAAGAAAAAAATGCTATTTCAAAGCTGGAAAAAAAAGCAGAGCATAATAGTAGTACAAAAAATGTTATTAATTGAACTTTTAGCGTCATAGAATAATAAATTGAAGAGCTAGTTTATAAAACTTTAGAAAAAGGTAAATGAAATAACAACAACTCACATAAATGTGACTTGTTGAATTTTAAAATTAAGAAAATAATTTTAAAATAAAAAAAAAAAAATAAAAAAAAAGTATGTTATTACTTCAATCTTGCTGCAACCAAACTTTGTGCTTCTCTATCTTCATCTTCAGCACTTGATGCATCTTCTGCTCTATATCTTGGAGGCCATGCATCTCTGTAATACTCATCGTATGCTTGCTGGTCTGTTGGAGTATAGTCTGTGTTTGCTGACGTAGACATTCTTCCCCAGTCACCAACGTTTGGTGCTGCTGTTACTTTTCCTGTTGCCTTAGCGCTTGTGAATAAAAGCACTAAACCAACTATTGCTATGACTGCCACTATTCCTAGGATTGCTAGGGCGAGTCCTTTTCCTTCTTCGGCCATGTATATATCACCTCTTGAGGTTTTTTAGATCATAATAGCTAAACCCTTTGGTTGTATAGCTATATTAGATAGTATGAACTGTCTGCAATATATAAATATTATTGTTAAGCAAAATATAGTTCAGAAAACATAGTTGATAGAATATTTTTAAATATGTAAAAATACTTTATTTTCGAAACATTTATATTCAATCATATATTCCACAGTATCATATTAGCCCAAGGGAGAACATGTCTAAATTAATAAAAATAAGAAAACGCGATGGAAGCTTCGAATTCTTTGAAGAGAAAAAAATCGAGTCAGTCATAGAAAAAGCGATTTCAGAAGTTAAAGGAAGTGAATCTCCTCTTCTTAAGCAATCAAAAAAACTCGCTCAAGAATTGTTTGTTTTGTTGGAAAAAAGCATTCCTGAAAACGTTGTTCCTTCAGTAAAAGATGTTGAAGATATAATGCTCGAAGTTTTGCAGAAGCACAAATTTCACGACGTTGTAAAAGCAATACAAGAGCATAAAAAGAAAAAACACGAATTATCTGAATTTAAAACCGTCCTGGGAATAAGAGATGATGTTGGACTTTCTGAGAATGCAATTAAAGTTCTTGCAAAAAGATACTTGCTGAAAAATGATAAAGGAGAAGTAATAGAAACTCCAAAAAGATTGTTTGAGCGAGTATCTAAAGCGATTTCTTCTGTTGATAATGTGTATAAAGAATCTGCAAAAAAAACGGAGAAAGAGTTTTTCGATGTTTTGTTTAATTTAGAATTTCTGCCAAACACACCAACACTAATGAATGCAGGAACTGAGCTCGGACAATTGTCTGCTTGTTTTGTTCTTCCAATAGAAGATTCTTTGAGAAGTATTCTTCACTCCGCTGAAAATGCAGCACTTATTCATCAGTCTGGTGGAGGAACAGGATTTAATTTTTCTAATTTAAGACCAAAAAATGATATGGTTAAAAGCACACACGGAGTTGCATCTGGACCGGTTAGTTTTATGAGAATTTATGATGTCGTAACAGATGTCGTTAAGCAAGGTGGAAAAAGAAGAGGAGCCAATATGGCAATTCTTAATATAAGCCATCCAGATGTTAGAGAGTTCATTTCATTAAAATCGAATCCTTCCTTAATGAAAAATTTTAACATATCTGTTGCAGTAACAGATTCATTCATGGATGCTGTAGAAAAAGATTTAGAAGTTGCACTAATAAATCCTAAAACAAAAAACGTTGTAAAAAAAGAAAAAGCGAAGGAATTATTCAATCTCATCTCTGAAAATGCTTGGAAAACTGGAGACCCTGGATTGATTTTTATTGACGAAATAAACAGATGGAATCCTACTCCTCAGATAGGAAAATTAGACAGCACAAATCCTTGTGGAGAACAGCCTTTGCTTCCTTACGAAAGCTGCAATTTAGGAAGTATAAATTTAGCGAAAATGTTTTTCAAAGGAAAATTCAGCTGGGAAAAATTCAAGCAAACAATTAATACAGGAGTTCATTTTTTAGACAATGTAATAGACGCAAACAAATATCCTCTTCCAGAAATTGAAGCAGTAACTAAATCAAACAGAAAAATTGGTATTGGAGTGATGGGTTTTGCTGAAACTCTTCTTAAATTAGAAATTCCTTACAATTCTAAAGAAGCATTGGATTTTGCAGATAAATTGATGAAATTTTTGAGAGATGAATCTCACAAAAAATCTCAAGAACTTGGCCAGAAAAGAGGGAGTTTCCCAAATTTTGCAGGAAGTAGTTATGCAAAAAAATATAAGTTCTTGAGAAATGCAACAATAACAACAATTGCTCCAACTGGAAGCATAAGTATACTTGCCGATTGCACTTCTGGAATTGAGCCTTTGTTCGCGATTTCATTCACTCGAGAAATTCTTGAAGGCACTCAACTTCTTGAAGTAAACAAAGAATTCGAAGAAGTCGCTCAAGAGAAAGAATTTTTTTCCAAAGCATTGATGTCTAAAATAGCCAGAAAAGGTTCTGTTCAAGATATTAAAGAAGTTCCAAAGCAAGTTAAGAGAGTTTTCGTTACTGCATTTGATATAGAGCCAGATTGGCACGTCAAAATGCAAAGCGTATTCCAAAAATATACAGATAATGCAGTTAGCAAAACAGTCAATCTACCTGCAGATGCAACTGTTGAAGATGTTAAAAAAATATATTTACTGGCTTACAAGCTAAAATGCAAAGGCATAACTGTTTATAGATATGGAGCTAAAGAAAAACAAGTGCTCACTTTTGGAAAAACTCCAACAGAATCTTTGAAAGTTAAAACAGAATACTCCGGCGGCTGTCCAGGAGAAGAATGTGCGGT
>CAYHXI010000080.1:0-7105 GCA_964360565.1 uncultured Methanosarcinales archaeon
TAAATTTGAAGCATTCCATATTGCAAACTGGAAAAAAGCAACAGTAATAATAATTCCAAAAAATACAGAACTAAAAGAACCAATAGAAATAAATACTTTTTTTCAGAATACAAATGTAGATGATTTATTAGTTATTGCAGAACAAAATAGTAGTGCAACAATTATAGACTCAATATCAAATTCAGGAAAAAATAAGTACAAGCTCAATAGCAGAGTTGCAGAAGTTTTTCTTGAATCTGGAGCAAAAATAAATTTTTTGAGCGTACAAAACTGCGACAAAGAAACATACACGTTTTCAATTAAAAGAGCGATAACAGAAAAAGACTCAGTAATAAATTGGCTGGACTGCAATTTCGGAGGAAAAGTATGCACCTCAGAAGCAACAAGCATTCTTAATGGCTCGGGAAGCCAAACAAATAATTATGGAATATTTTTTGGAGCGGGAGAACAAAAATTTGATTTGCATTCTAAAAGCATTCATGTGGGTACAAACACTAGCTCAGATATGTTGACTAAAGGAGCATTAGATGATTCTGCAAAAGCGATTTACAGAGGAGTGCTTAAAATTCATACAACTGCATTTGACTCGAGCGGCTATCAAAAAGAAGAAGTCATTCTATTAAGCGACAAAGCAGAAGCAGATTCTATTCCAGAGCTAAGGATTAACAACAATGACATCAAAAAATGCACTCACGGAGCAAGCATAGGCCAAGTTGACCCTGAAAAATTATTTTATTTAATGAGCAGAGGACTTGAGCGAAAGGATGCAGTAAAAAGTTTGATTGAAGCATTCTTTGCAGCCGTATGCACAAAAATGGGAAGCGAAGCATTTACTGGAAAGATAACAAACATTGTTACAAACAAATTAAACCCAAAATGAAAACACGAAACATCTTACTCGAAGTTGAAAAAATAAGAAAAGATTTTCCTATTTTAAACATAAGTCATAATGGGAAAAAATTAGTTTATTTAGACAACGGAGCGACAACTCAGAAACCAAAGAAAGTGATAAATTCTATTAAGAAATATTATTCAACAACAAATGCAAACATTCATCGAGGAGTTTACTGGCTCAGCGAAGAATCAACAAAATTGTACGAAGAAGCGCATTCAGTTGTTGGAAAATTTATAGGAGCAAAAGCAGACGAAATCGTGTTTACAAAAAATGCAACAGAGTCGCTCAATCTTCTAGCATATTCTTTATGTGTTGATTTGAAAGACGGCGATGAAATTTTATTGACTCAAATGGAGCACCATAGCAACATAGTCCCTTGGCAGCAGATTGCAAAACAAAAAAAGTTAGTTGTGAAATTTGCAAAAATTAATGCAGACGGAACTTTAAATTTAGATTCTTTTAAATTGCTGCTGAGCAATAAAACAAAAATTGTTTCAGTAATGCAAGTATCAAATTTTTTAGGAACAATAAATCCTGTTAAAGAGCTTTCAAAATTAGCTCATGAAAAAGGAGCATTCTTTATTGTTGATGCCTCTCAAAGTGTTCCTCATATGAAAGTTGATGTGCGAGAGATTGATTGCGATTTTTTAGTGTTCTCCGGCCACAAAATGCTGGGACCAACAGGAATTGGAGTACTTTACGGAAGAAAAAATTTGCTGGAGAAAATGAATCCTTTCCTTTACGGCGGAGACATGATAAAAGAAGTTTCTTTTGAAGACTCAAAATGGAACGATGTTCCTTGGAAATTTGAAGCGGGAACTCCAAACATTGCAGGAGCAATTGCACTTGCACAGGCAGTTAAATATTTGAAGAAGTTAGGAATGGAAAATATTCGTGCTTATGAAAAAGAATTAACTGCTTATGCGCTTGAGAAATTGAAAGAAGTTCCAGAAATGATAATTTACGGCCCTTCTTTGGAAAATAGAGGAGGAATAATATCTTTTAATGTTGATGGAATTCACGCTCACGATGTAGCAGCTTATTTGGGAGAGCAGGGAATTTGCATTAGAGGAGGACACCATTGTGCAATGCCTCTAGCAAAACTTTTAGGAGTTTCAGGAACTGCAAGAGCATCATTTTATTTTTACAACACAAAGGAAGAAATAGATTTGCTTGTTGAAGCTTTAAAAAAAACAAAGGAGTTTTTTACAAAATAGAAAAATGGCAGAATCATCTAACTCATCAGACTCAGCTTATCGAGAACAAATAATGGACCATTACAGAAATCCAAGAAACAAAGGACATTTGCAGGAATTCAGTTTCAAGCAAGTTGAAAACAATCCATTGTGTGGGGATGAACTGGAAATAGAAGTTAAATTAGATGGAGAGATAATATCAGATATAAAATTTTCAGGAAAAGGATGTTCAATAAGTCAAGCGTCTGCATCAATGCTAACTGAGTTTGTGAAGAATAAAAAAATAAATGAAGTCAATGAGTTAACAAGAGAAGACATAATAGAAATGCTGGGCATACCAATAGGACCAGTAAGAGTTAAATGTGCAGTATTGTCTCTTGTTGCACTGAAGAATGGAATTAGAGAATTTGAAAATACTTTTTCGGAGGGAAAAAATGGACAATAAAATTGACAGTTTAAGAGTTGAAGATTTGTATGTTGAAGTTACAGGAATAGAAATTCTGAAAGGAGTTTCTTTGGAAGTTAAAAAAGGAGAAGTTATTGCTTTAATGGGTCCGAATGGCTCAGGAAAAAGCACACTCTCATTTGCTCTGATGGGGCATCCGAAATACAAAATAACAAAAGGAAAAATATTCTTGAATGGAGAAGATATAACTGAAGCTTCGCCAGATGAAAGAGCAAGAAAAGGATTATTCTTATCTTTCCAATACCCTCACGAAATCTCAGGAATAACACTGTCTAATTTTTTAAGAAGCGCAGTAAATGCAAAGTCTGAGAAAAAAGTCAACGTGATGGAGTTTAGAAAATCATTGAAATTGAAAATGAAAGAACTCGAAGTTCCTGAAAAATTTGCAGACAGATATCTGAATGAAGGTTTCTCCGGTGGAGAAAAAAAAAGGTCAGAAATTTTACAACTGTCTGTACTTCAGCCAAAAATTGCAATTCTTGACGAAACAGACTCAGGACTGGACATTGATTCTTTACGAATTGTTGCAGAGGGAGTGAACAAAGTCAAAAAAGACATGGGAGTTATAGTTATAACCCACTATCAAAGATTGCTTAATTACATCACTCCAGATAAAATTCTTATCCTGCACAAAGGCAAAATTGTAAAGACTGGAGGAAAAGAACTTGCACTTGAGCTTGAAGCAAGCGGATACAAAGGATTTACTGGAGAAGATGAAGTGGATATAGTTGAAGAGCCAGTGAAGGTTTAGGGATTACAAATATTATGTTAATGTTATTTAGGGATTACATCCACTTTGCAAATATGCTTTCGTAAGTTTTAACTGACTGCTCATAGAAAAATAAAACTATTGATTTATGCTTCTCTAAATCTGTTTTGGTTAAGTTAGATTTATGTCCTTCAGAGAGAACTTTGTAATATTCTAATCTATCTTTATTTTTTATTGCCAATGGAGGAAAATTACTATTTAATAAAATTAAGTTTGTGAGCATTCTTCCAGTTCTTCCATTGCCGTCGTAAAAAGGATGTATTCTTTCAAACTTTTCATGAAATATGGCGGACAGAATTATTGGGTGGAGTTTTTTTTGGTTCTCTTTATACCATTTCATCAATAAATTTAAATCAGTATAAACATATTTTGCATCGCTAGTTTCAAAATCTGCTCCAAAAACTCGTACGTTGTACTTTCTAAATTCTCCAGTTCTTTGGTCTATATTTTTTAAGAGCATAGAATGAATTTGAAGCATTAGTTTTAAGTCTAATTTTGGTTTGTTTTTCAGCAAATAATCAAATGTATCTCGCTCATTTATATGGTCGTAGATTTCTTTTAATTCTTTTCCTTCTGGCGTTTTGTTTTCATTCAATAATAAATTTGTTTCTTCTAATGTAATTGTGTTTCCTTCTATTGCGGTTGTGTTGTAAATGTATTGAGTTTTAAAGTCTCTGAACATATCTTCCACTAATTTTTTGTCAAGATGCTTTATTTTTTTGGCAAAATCTTCTCTTATTCTTTCTAGATTCTCTAATTGTTCTTTTGTTAAAAAAGTTTGATTGATGGTTTCTTTTATTTCTTTTACTTTTTCATTTAGTTCTTTTCTAGTCATTGAAGCTTTGCCTAAATAAGAAACAGTTCTTGTTTTTATCTTTCCATTTTCTCGCTTAGATTCTTTTAAATAAAAGTAGCTTTTTGGTCCAATATTTTTCTTTTCAACGTACATAACTATTCTTAGGGATTACAAGTATTTAAATGTTTGTATTTAGGGATTACAGATTTTTATCAAAAACTTTATAACTCCTCCAGTATACCTCTGTAGTATGTCTATGATTAAAGAAGTAACTCAAGATTCAACAGCATTAGGAGGACTGCCAGTTTATTTATTTGCTATGTTGTTCTTTCTTTTGACTGATTACAGGTCGAATGCATACAGATTATTTACTGCTCTGGTGCTCTGCTACTCTATAACAATTTTAATCCGAGCGATACATTTCAAATGGAGGCCAGATAGACAAGACCACTCTAATTGGATAGAAAAAATAGATGCGTCTTCTTTCCCCAGCCTTCATTCAATGAGAGCAGTAGTTTTGTTTGGAACTATTGCATACTTTTTCGCAAGTCCATTAGCATGGATACTCAGCAGTTTAGGAATGATTTTAGTTGGAGGAACAAGAATACTGCTTTCTAGACATTATTTAACAGATGTGCTTGGCGGAGCAGGAATTGGCTTAGTTGTACTTACTTTAGTGCTGAGTGTTTAATTAACAATCTCTTCCAATAATTTCTTAACTTTTCTCGACGGAGGAATTTCCAGCCCATCCTAAGCCACATATCCATTTGCTAATCTTTGAAGTATGAATTCTCTATAAATCGAATCATATTTAAAATAACTTGAAACTGCTCCTTTTTTGCCGAAGAAGTCTCCATCTCTGCCTTCACGAATTCTCTTAAGAGCATTTATCGAACGGTCTCTTCTGAAGTTATTATAGTCCCAATACAATTCACTATACCAAGAAGGATTGCTTCGCATAACAACTCTAATCATATGACTGCTGTGTTTTTGTTCTGGAGCAGGAATTAAACCTATGCACAGTTTATTTTCTTCTAATTCTCTTAAAAGTCCTGATGCTTCTGCACGAAATTCTTTTGCGATTTTGTCAGGAAGCTCGCTAACAGTCCTCTTTGTTGTCCACCCCATAAGAAATTAAAATAGTTGAAAAGTATTTAAGTGTTCTTCTTTTTCTTCTTTGCAGAATAAATAGAGATTGCTAAAGCAAGAAGAGAAGAAAGGATCAATGCTTGAGTAAAATCGCGCCAGTGAATTGATAAAGTATTCATGTTTTCTAAAGTTTTTGATTGACTGAGATAACTTCTAGTTACATTATTTAATTCATCTTGAACCATTTCTAGCTTGGAAAATTGGTGTTCGTAATCGTAATCGGGAGTTTGCAAAGATAATTTAACTTCTCTCAAATAATCATCAATCACTGAAAAATCTCCCAATCTATTATTTGCTCTCTTAATCATCTCTTGAGAAAGTCTAGGGCTTTCAGCAACAAGAAATGTTTTGGCGTTGTTCACTAAAGAACCAATTTCTGAAAATTTTTCTGCAGCAATATAATTTTCATCATTTTTTATTTTAGCATGATAATGCATGCACTGAATGCCTGAATAAGCTGTGAATAGAAAAGATGCTGCAAGTCCTAAGCGAAGAGGTTTTGAAAGAGTCATTTTCTACTTTTTAGAAAAAGTTAATCTTTATAAAGTATTGGACATAAATTAAATCATGGTTGAAGAAATTCCCAAACCATTTGGTTTTCCTGATGAAAAAGGATTTTACAAAGTTAATGAATCTAATGAACTGGCACTAGAAACTGCTGCAAAACTTGTTGATGTTTGGAGTGACAGAATAGAATTTTTAGCATTATCTGGATATGTTGATAGAGACTATCCTGAGAATGCGAAAAAAGAAGAGTATGATTGGAGATATCATATTATTGCAGGAATTAATCCTTCACTATCTAAAAAAGATAGACATAAATTTACATCTGCACCATCCACTCAAAAAGAATTTGAATTAGCATATGAATTAGCCAGAGATAATATGTTTTGCGACTTTGAATTAAATATTTTAGAAGAGAGAGGAGAAAATATTCCTAAATTGATAGAAAGCAATTACAACTCTCAGAATAATTTAATTGGAATAACTGGAGAAGATCTTTTAGATAATTATTTATTTGAAGAATTGAGAGTAAAAAATATGAGGAACACAGTTAAAAAAAACATACTTGTTAAATATCTTAATCTTAAGAAACAAGGTTCTTATGAGAATTCTGTTTTTGGACTACCTGCACTCTGTATTTTAGGAAAGGAAGGAATTTCATTAGAAAGAGTTATGGACGCATATCCTGAGGTAAGAAAGTGCGAAATAGAGTTTCTGAGAAAAACTGAATTGCAAGAGCCTAATTTCAAAGGAAAAATTATTGCAATGCCAAAAAGATATGAGAAACTCATAAAATCCCGAGTTCGACTAGATGGTGCAGAAATTCTACTTCTCGAGGGTAAAGTAGATGTTGCCGCTGCGAGAGGAGATGCAGATTACGCAATAGACATAGTACTAACTGGAAAAACTTGCAAAGAAGAAAATTTAGGATTTTTTCCGCCTATTTTATATCTCAGTGATGGAATAGTTATAGGAAATAAAAAATTAAAATCAATTTACTCTAAATCTCAATCAAGTACATACCTAGATGCTTTATCCTCAGTAACTCTAGCTACAAAAACAGGAGATTCTACACTTGAATCGTGAAATTGAAAAACAGTTTGTTGTAAATATTCAAAAGGAGTCAAATTATAGTCCTTAAACATTTTTATTGTGTTCTGCTTCTCCCACAAAGGAACTGCACATGCAACCAATGCATGAATCAAACTTCCTCGAATTAAACTTTCAATATCTTTATTTCTGATTTTTTCTTGTACAGACACATCATCCCAAATAACTAGCCTAGGTTTGTGATGCCAAAACATATTATCTCTGGCTAATTCATATGCTA
>CAYHXI010000081.1:0-6909 GCA_964360565.1 uncultured Methanosarcinales archaeon
TATTGCAACAAGAGTTACTGCAACTGAAACAATTGTAAATAAAATTCTAATTCCTACTGCATGAGAAAAATAAGTTTGAAGGTTTTGAGGATCTTTAGTGCATTTTCTAATCGCATGCAGAGTAGTTCCCAAATCAGAAAGAATAAAAGTTAATGAAACAAATGACATGATAAAACTATATTGGCCTAAAACTTCACTGCCAAAGATTCTTGCAAAAAGAAATATTATTATTGGAGCTAGTAATTTATCAGTTATTTCTGATAAAAAAAGCCAAGTTCCGCCTTGTATTATTTTCTTTTTTGTGAATTCGCTCATTTGAAGTCTTCTTTTAGTTCATCATGCAATACTTTTCCAACTAATTCATTACCAATGATATTAAAGTGTGCATCACCTTCATAATATATTGGTTCAGTTATGTTTTCTTTAATTATTTTATTTCTGATTAAAGGAGTTAAATCAATAAATCTGAAATTGTTCTGTTCAGAGAGTTCGTTTAAAATCTTCGCTGTTTTTTTAAAATCATACGTAGAATTACCTATTTTATTTCTTTTTTTGTAATCTTCCCATAAAGAGTCATAAACTTGAAATTTCATAGGTATAAATATTACTAAAAATTTAAGATTGTTATTTTTTGAAAACACATTCATTTCTTTTATGTTTGATAAAGTCGCGTTCCAACCCAAACTAGTTTCTTCATCATAGTGAGATAAAAGAATTTTATATTGCAATGCAGGAGGAGTTGTTAAATTTAAATCGACAAGAAAATTCCTCAGATAATACAAACTATTTCTAAGCCAAGAGTTTTCGTTTATCATTATAAATCTAAAAAACACATATGCTCTTGAATGTGAAACCAACCAATTTGTCAATCTCTGAGCAGAAAAATAACTCAAATTTAAAGAAGACTTAGAAACTGCGCATCCATTGTCCAATACAACCGCTTGAGGCGCGCCCAAATCGCTTTCAATATCATTGAGATAAAAAAAGTATATTGCTACATCAGGATTAAACTGCGACCCATCACGTTTTAAAAATTCTTTTTCTTCATAACTTCCATAACCAGAAACCCCTGTGTTTACTACAGAATATTCTTTGTTTTTATTATTTTTATTCAGCTCTCTTTCAAACACTTTAATAAAGACTTGGTTTACATCCCAGACTGCTCCAAAAAGAAAAGAATCCCCCAGTGCAAGTATTCTAGTTTCATTTAGTTTCTTCTCAGAATAATCTTTATCTCTTAATCCTTGGCTGTTTAAACTAACATTTTGCTTAAAGTAATTAAAATCGATTATCATACTGCTGTTTGGTTTGAGTTTATATCCCAGTAAGTCGTCTTTTTCATAAATTGTGCAAAGATATTTCGGGCCTTCAAAAAAAGACCTTACACCCATTTCTAAGATTATTAAGCAAAAAATAATGACAACAGCAAACATCAAAGTGTAATTAAATAAATTCTTCATATTTAGTTGAACCCTAATCATATTGTAAAAAGTTGTTTAAACTCACCTCAAATACATATCTCATTATAGAGGGCTTTGAATAACCCCTTTTTACATCAATATTCAAAGCACTCTTATGAGGAGTTTGACTATGGATAACTGACTTGACTTGATTTCTTTTATCAGTTATCCAGATAGGAAATTCTGTACTAACAGTTATATTATTAACAGAATTTTCTATATTTTCTAATGGTTTTTCAAACTCCTCTATATCAAATATTCCCACTTAAAATAATCTCCTTTTTTTAAATCATTAATTAATATTTTACTAAATAAATCTGGTTTATGTTTTGGGTAGATAGAATCTAAAGGAGCTGGACGCAATACCGCTATGCATTCTTCAGTTATAGTTGTTCTTGCTTTTATATCTTTTGCAGCTCTTAAACAACGGCGTTGAAGAACAACAGTTTCCAGTTCATTCTCTTCTACTTTTTTTGAGCCGGTTCCTAAAGAATATTCCAATTCTCTAGTTCTAAGAACCATCTCTTTCCAAGTTTCTGGATTCATAGAAAATTTATGATCTGGGCCATCTCTGCTATTATCGTCAGTGAAATGTTTTTCGATGAATTTTGCGCCAAGACTCACCGCTCCCAAGACTGTTGTTGAACCAAAAGTATGATCTGAAAGTCCTAAAAGTGCATCTGGAAATAGTTTCTTATATGTTAAAAGTACATTTAAATTCACATACTTGAAATTTTCTACGTCTGCAGTATAATTAGTATTGCATTGCATAACAACTATATCTTTAGCTTTTTGAGATACAAGTTCAACAGCAGCCACGACTTCATCAATATTTGAAGCTCCAGTTGATAAAATAACTGGTTTTTGGTAGCTGGAGATTTTATCAAGAAACTCGTGCCAAGTTATATCTCCAGATCCTATTTTAAACGCATTTAAATATTGGTTTAGATAATCTAAATAATCAATATCATAAGGAGTTGTCATAAATTCTATGTTGTTGCTATCGCAGTATTCTTTTAAAACAGGCGTCCATTCTAAAGGTACTGATGCGTCCTTATAAATTTGGTAAACCGACTTCTTCCAAGTTGCTTGATGAGATAAATATCTTTTTGGAATGGTGCGAAAACCCAAATCGCTAACTATAGTGTCTGCATTGAAATGCTGAAATTTAACACAATCAGCTCCAGATTCTTTAGCTAAATCAATTAATTTTTTTGCACGATCGATATCACCATCGTGATTTGCCGCAATATCTGCAATAAAATATGCAGGACTTTCGTTGTTGATAATTTGGTTATTTATTTTCATACTCTCAGTGATGCTTCCACATATATTAAAAAGGTTATGAATCATAATTATTCAATATTAATTTAGATGTCGGAACAAAATGAATATCTTTTCTTAATATATTTGCTTCTAAATCTTTTAGGGATATAATCTTAAAAGAAGAATACTCATTTTCATTTAACTTCAACGTATCGGGAGAAAGCACAGTATTTAATCTTATAATACAAGCAATAACGTAAACTCTATAATAAGGTTCAAATATCAAACCTAAAGAAGTTATGGAATCAATACATTTTCTTTTCAAACCTATTTCTTGCTCAAATTCCTCAATAAGTTGTGCTCTGAAATCAATTGTTTTACTCTCTTTTATTTTATCAGGTTTTATTCCTCCTGAAGGAATTAATTCATAATATTCAGGATATTGTGTAACATTTTTATGTCTCAGTCCAATTATCGAATTACTAGAATTATCTATCACCATTCCTGATACGGCAAGAGGACGTAATCCTAGGTTTAGTTCTGGATGTAGTATGCTTGCAAATATATATTTGTAGTGTGTCAATCCAACTTTAATATTTATTCTATCTCCAATTTTATTATAGCCAGTATAAACTAACGCTTTTCCATTAAATAAATTAGGATTCTTCTTTGTTGCTGATTCCCACAAAGAATCAATTTTCATATTTTTTTCTGAAGTTATGGCTATGGAAGTGGTTTCTAAAGTAACCTCAATATTTTCGGATTTTTCAATTATCTCAGATTCAATTAAATGATTTATCATTTTTCAATAAATTTTTTAGCTCAACAACATCTTTATGGACTGAATATAATTCAATTCCAATTTTTTCAGCTAATTCAACATTTAATGATGTGTCTTTAGGTCTGGGAGTGTTAAATTTGCCATCTGAAGTTATTGGTAGGATTAGATTTTTATCGTAACCAAATACATCAGCAACTATACAAGCGAATTCATACTTATTGATTTTATCAGTACTTCCAATATTGACAGTTCCTTTAAAATTCGATTCGTAAATTTTCGTTAGTATCTTTGCAAATCTGTTTGTTAAAACTGGAGTGAAATATATATCTGTAAATCCATTAAAAGCAGTATCGTTTTTTAAATTTTCTATTACCCATTCAAAAATACTCTTTTTATTCTGCACATTTATGCCATAAATGTTTGTTCTTATTATTGTTGAATTTTTATATTTTTTAACAATATTTTCACCATCTAATTTTTCTTTAGCATAAACGTTGAGCGGATTCGGTTTGTCAGTTTCAGAGTAATTTCCTTTTTTTCCGTCAAAAACAGAATCGGTTGATATATAAATTAATTTTTTGTCTAAACTTTCAGCAATCCTAACTATATTTTCTGTAGTTGTGACATTAAGAGCGTGGCATTCTTCTCTATGAGTCTCTGCATAATCGACATTAGTCATCGCTATGCAATGAATTATCATATCTGGAGAGAACTTACTTATTTCTTTGCAACTCGTTTCAAAATCAAGCAAATCTAGTTTAATAATATTGATATTTTTGTCCCCGAATATAACTCCATTATTCAAATAACATCCCGCGACATAAATATCTTTTGAAAAAGACTGTGCTATACTGTTGCCCAAAAGTCCGCTTATGCCAGTTATAAACACTTTTTTTAATTTCATTTTATTGTAGTTTTATCCAATCTTCTGTCCTTTTTATTCCTTCGATTAAATCTATTTTAGGCGCCCACCCAAGAACATTTCTTGCTTTTGTATAATTGCATGCCAATTTCATTATTTCTGCTTGAGGATGATGATGTTGCACGTGTTTTATTCTAGATTTGTCTTCACATATTAATTGAGCTAGTTCATTTATAGTTACATCTTTTCCACTTCCAGCATTGAATATTTGTCCGACTGCGTTAGGATTAGTTGCTGCCTTGTAAATAAAATCCGCACAATCTTCTACATAAAGAAGATCTCTTGTTTGTGTTCCATCGCCAAAAATATTGAGAGTCTCGCCATTAATATTTCTATTGATAAATATAGAGACTACACCTCCTTCTGTGTTGCTTTTCTGAAAAGGTCCATACGTATTAAAAGGTCTCACTATTGTAATAGGAAGTCCTAAACCATAATAATAAGATTCTGCCATATATTCCGCAGCTAATTTTGATCCAGCATAAGGTGATTTGGGCTTAACTGGATGATTTTCATCAATTTCTTTGGAGCTATCAGCCAAATCATAAACCATGCATGTGCCCATTAGTACTACTTTAGTGTTATTTTTTCTTGCAGCTTCCAGTACATTATAAGTTCCTAATACATTATTTTTATATGCTCTCTCAGGATAGTCTAAAGATTCTTGCACATTTATTTGAGCTGCAAGATGCAAACACAAACTAATATTATTGAAGCATTCTTTAACAATTGATGAATCAATAATATCTCCTTTAACAAGTTTAAATCTGGGGTTGGCCAGAAATTCTTTTATATTGTCTTGACTTCCATTAGATAAGTTGTCAAGTACAACTACTTCGTGTCCCATATTAATAAATTTTCTAACCATCCATCGTCCAATAAAACCAGCCCCTCCCGTTATTAATACCTTCATTCTAGAACACCAGTATGCATCAATAAATTTTTTAATTCATCTTTACTGATGTGCTGAATTTGTTTTGAATTATAAGTTCTGTTTAAGATTTGTTTTGCATCAGGATAATTAAGTGAAATATTAAAATCAAAAGCAAAAGGAGGCACTATAAACATATCTTCTATTTCTAGAGCTCTTGCAGCTTCGTTATCAGTTATTAATTCTTCATCCATAGTTTCTCCTTCTTTTAATCCTATATTATCAACTCGTATTGAATTAGAGTTTCTTCCATATCTTGGGGCAAGTTCAGTTATCAATAATTCTGCCAAGTCTAAAATTTTTATCACAGGCATTTTGAGGATGAATACCTCCCCGCCTTGTGAAGTTTGTGCACACTTTATTATCAAATTAACAGCATCTTTGCAAGACATTGTGAATCTTTTCATATCTGGATGAGTTATCGTAACAGGCCCGCCATTTTTTATTTGATTTTTAAAAAGAGGAATAACAGAGCCTCTAGAGCCCATAACATTACCAAATCTAACAGAAGAAAATATTGTCCTTCTAGAACCTCGATAATAATTAGCACTTGTAACTAATCTTTCTGCAACTAATTTAGTTGCACCCATAGTATTGTACGGATAAACTGCTTTATCGCTGCTAGTATAAATCAATTTTTGTATGTTGTGTTTTATTGCTGCATCTATAATATTCTGCGTTCCGATAATATTTGTCTTTACCGCTTCAAAAGGATTGTACTCACAACCTTTAACATGCTTGAGAGCTGCTAAATGAAATACAATATCAATATCTTGCATTGCTAAATCAACTCTGTGGCTGTCTTTAACATCACCTAAAAGAAACCTAGTTTTTTTTGCAAAGAGAGGGTTAAGAAATGTTAATTCATGTTCAAACTCAAAATGCCTAGTTTCATCTAAATCAAATATACGAATAACTGCAGGATTATGATTAAGAAGTAATTCTTTTACGAGCGCCCTGCCAATAGTGCCAGTTCCACCAGTTATAAGTATCTTTTTGTTATTGAAAAATCGCGCAGAATCTAAAGTCTCGCGATTTAGCGTGCTATTTTTCAATTCTGACAACTCGCCAGTATTTTGGTTAGCGCCAAATAGCGAGTTGTCGTTAGCAAAATAATCTTCCATCATTTCATTGTCTAATGTATTTGTTTATAAAAATATTGAATTTCTCGTACGTACGTATTCATGCCTCACTTTCATAACTTTTTTAAAGCTCACCTTGATTTATTAGACTTTATGTATCATCCATTCATTGTTGGGGACAAAATATATTTGAGAGGGTTAGAAAGAAAAGATATAGATTATAATAGTAAGTATTTTCAATGGACGAATGATTCTGAGGTTACCTATTTTCTTTCTCAAGGAGCTAAACCAAATACTTTAGAAAAATTGCTTGAAGAATATGATAAATTAGCAAGTAGCGATAAGGATGTTGTTTTTATGGTTGTTGATAAGAAAAATGATGCTCCGATAGGCACTGCAGGTCTTTATGGAATACATTCATTGCATAGAAGAGCAGAGTTCAGAATTCTTTTAGGTGAAAAAAGCTA
>CAYHXI010000082.1:0-6790 GCA_964360565.1 uncultured Methanosarcinales archaeon
ATCGTAAATGCAGCTGCACGAAGAGTTTTAGGGGAGCACATAAATCAAGCTGGCGCAAAAAAAGATGTCGACAAAGCATACCTTGATGTTACTCATTATCAATTAATTTCTGAAGAAGAGTTGAAAAAAATAGAGGAAGAAGCGAACAAGATAACTCGCACTAAAATTCCAGTTTCTAAAGAATTAATTCCAAGAAATGACGCAGAGAAAAAATATGGAATGCATATTTACCAAGGCGGAGCTGTTCCCGGAAAAGAGATAAGAATTGTTTCTATTCCTTTAGTTGAAACAGAAGCCTGCGGAGGAACACATTTGAATGATACTTCTGAAGCTGAGAAAATAAAAATTTTGAAAGCCAGCAAAATAAAAGACGGAGTGGTAAGAATATTTTTCTTAGCGGGAAAAGCCGCACGCGAATTTGAAGGAAAAAAACAAAAGATGGAAGAAGAAATCGCTTCAGAATTAGGAGTTAAAGTAGATGAAATTCCATCTCGCGCTCAAGAATTATTTGAATTGTGGAAAACTGCACGAAAAGCAGTTGGCAAGAAACAGAAAATTGAAATTGTTCAGTTGAGTAAAAAGGAGAAATATTCTGGAGATGTGCTTGTAAAAACAGCAGAGATATTGAACACACAACAGGAGTACATCCTCAAAAGCATACAAAGGTTTAAAAATGAGATTGATAGTTTTAGAGAAGAGATGAGTAAGTTTTAGGAGGAGGAATAAAATGGTCAAAACAAAATATCAATGTGAAGTATGCAAAGGAGACTTTGACAATAATGAAGAAGCTTCAGAGCATGAGAAAATTCCAGTAAAAAATGCAGATTTGCCAAGAGGATTAGTTGTTTTTGACACTCCTGAAAGAAACAATGTTCACATTGTTGGAGAAAAAAGTATACTGCCTAATATTTATCATGAAGCGGTTTACTGTTCATACGACATCTATCTACTTTCATTAGACAATCGGCTCAGTGTATCTGGAGCATTCAAATTAGATCAATATTTCACACTTTCTTTTTATCAAAGCTATTTCTCAAAAATTGAAAATCCAATTCAAGAACAAATCGCAGAAATTATGAAAAGTATTTTACCAAGCGATTCTGAACTAGAAGAAATAAAAAAAAGAATAAGAAAGAGTGAGAGAGAAGAAAGACTAGAAGTTATAAAAGTTACTTTAGAAGATTTAACAAACAAATTAAAATAAAGGAGGATGAAAAATGGTCAAAACAAAATATCAATGTGAAGTGTGCAATGGTTACTTTAACAATCAAGAAGAAGCTAAAGAACATGAAAGAATGCCGGTAGAAAATGCAGATTTACCAAGAGGATTGGTTTTTAGACATAATAGAAATTCTAAAGATATTTATTACATAATAGATAAGAGAAGTGGTGCGAGCAAAGAATTTCATAGTGCACTTTATGATGAATTTGAAGTTGATTTGTACTTTCTTGAAAAAAAAGGAGCTTTAGGAGTTCGACCACAATATGATAGATATATCACAGACATAAGCAGCTTACTCGTAAGCGATGAAGAACTAGAACAAGTCAAAGAGAAAATCAGACAAGCACAAAACGACAGCGCTTATGCCGCAAGAGAATTGTACTTAAATAAAGTAAATTTAGAAGAGTTGACGAATAAATTAAAATGACCCAAAAAAATCTCGGCAATCTTGTTGTTAGTCCAAATGTTTGGCCTGGCAAAGAACTAAAAATACAACCTGGAGATATGTCTAAAGTAGCAGTATATGGAGAATCTTTTTGGGGTCTACAAAAACCTTCTTTTGAACCTATTATTGGAGCGCCCCGCACTGAAGCTAATGCAGGAATAGTTTACTTTCATAACGGTGTAGAAAGAAAAGATTTCGAAGGATTTCTTAGAATGTTAGAAATTACAGATCACAGAGATTATGCTGCGTTCGTTTGCGAATCTTCAAATCCGAAAGATGACAAATATTTGAGACAGATGAGGTTAGTATCTAAGGTCGGACTTAGATTTATGTTTAATGCTATTGATGATAGCGAATACAACTCTTTCAAAAAACAAACACTAACTATTGAAGAAGCATTATGGGAATTTATTGAATCTGAAAAAAAAGAATGGGGAACTAATTTTTGGGATGCAAAATTAGATGGTAAATTTGGGGGAGATGGCAATTACAAAAGGGAAGAGCTAAGTTTCGGATTCATGTTAGAAAATAGTTATTATGATATATTTCGTATCTGGAGCAGAGCTTGGTTAGTGACAAAATAAAATTTCTTTACCGCAGCCCAGCAGTTCAGCTTCTAAGATTTATTCGCAATTTTAGGCTGCGGAGAAATTAGTGCCTTCGGCAAAAGTATAAATAAATTAGCTCGCAGAGCTGCTCTTGTTACCGCTCGCAAACAATTCAGAATAACATCTTGCACAAAAAGCTGGCGAGCGGTAAAGAAAATTTTAGTTATGTAATCTTCACTATGTTGGGAAACATATTAGAACACAACATAATTCAGCTTCAGAATATTAGAGTTTAAAGTTCTTTCTCAATTCTAATAAGTCTTCTTTCCATTTCTCGGAATTCATACTTAATAGTTGTTTTGATTTCTCCTAAAGAATAGTAGATATGAACAAACAAAGGAACGCTGATAGAAATATGCATTATCACAATTGCTAACATTATGTCTTGAACTGTTGGACTGTGATTGGTTAGCTTAAGATATAGCCAATAAATGCTCAGCCCTGCAAACATAATTGAAACTAATTTAAACAATATCACAAATGTTTTGAATATTTTTTCTTTTTTCATAAATGTAGTTTCACCATTAGAGCTACTAAAAGCATCCAGACTACAGTCATCATGGCTAGTGCAGTATATGTGACTATTTCATCAAGTCTATCAAGAGTTATGTTTTCCATAGGACTATTAAAAAATCACCCCTTAATATGTCTTTCGTCTACTTTTCCGCAAGATTTGCGGCCAAAACCGCAAAACTTCTGGATTGCACCGGAAAAAAATGTTTTTTGCTTTTAAACCGCTGGAAAACCTTCGGAATTTCCGGAAAATACTTAGAACACCACATAATTCAGCTTTAGAATATTGCTGTTGAGAGTTGTTTCATAAGAATCTATTACTTCGCTGAAAGATTCTTTTAAGTTTGCGATGAAATTATTTAATTCTTCTATATTTTTTATCGCGATGTTAATTGTGAAGTCGTGATAGCTGATTCTTTTTGAGCAGTATAACACCGAAGAATTGATTGAACACCACGAAATTAATTTATCTTCCTCTGCTTTTGTTGCTTTGCTTATCCTGAGCATAATTACATAATTATAATATCCTAGTTTGTTGAAGTCAAGTAAAACTCTGAATGAGCTAATTAAATTTTTGCTTAAATTTTTTAGTCTATATTTAACCACATCTATGCTTAATTTTGTTTTTCTCGCAAGGTCAACTATTTGAAGATTGGCTTGTTGAGCTAACGCTCGCAAAATTAGTTTATCTTTTTCATCTATTTTAATTAAATCTTCTTCTCCAGAGTATTTCTCTATCTTAGGAATTTCTTTTCTTTCACCGAGAAGAAGTTTGTTCAACTTAAAAATTTTTGAATAAACAGTTATGCTTACTGAGTAATCCTCCAAAATTTCTCTGAAATTATTTTTCATAGTCATTAAGAATGCGTCAAGTTCTGAAACGTTTTTCACTGCAACAGAAACAGAGTAGTCGAACGCCCCCTCTTCTTTAATACAGTTTACCACAGAGTTGTGGTTCAATAAATATTCAACAAAACTTTTTTCGTTTTTTATGTTTCTAACTTTAAAATTAATCTTGTATGTTTTAAAGCCGAGCAAACCCAAATTTAATGAGCAGATGTATTTTTTGATTATGCCTTGCTTTTCTAAATTCTTAATTCTATATCCAACGACGTTTCTTCCAACTCTCAAACGCTTAGCCATCTTAGATAATAACTCTCTGCAGTTTAAATCTAACTCACACAGTATCTTTTTATCAATCAAATCAATCATAATAGTTAAAAAGAGTGTTTTATTTATAAAATTTACTGTTTTTGTAGAATTTTTGATAGATTATTTTATATATTCAGTTGTTTTTGCAGTATTTGGTGAGTTGAAATGACAAATAACAATAATTTGGAAGAAAAGTTGAAACCGTTGTTTGAATATTTGCAAAAGGAATACACCGCTACAAAAGAACAGACTATGGAGTCTTCTGGTTTTCTCGCATGCAGTTATTTAGAGAAACTGGACTGCATAGACTCTATTGTTTACATGATTAATAAAGTATACAACACCAACAAAAATTTAGAAGAAACAATGAAATCTTTGTTTGAATATTTGCAAGAAGACTACAGAGATACAGAAGAATATGCTATGGAGTCTGGTTTTCTCGCAAGTAGTTATTTAGAGAAACTGAACTGCATAAATAATACAGTAGACATTATTAATAAATTGTACAACACCAACTATAATTTAAAGAGCATATGGAAGGAAACAAATAACAACAATTTGGAAGAAACATTAACGCCTTTGTTTGAACACTTACAAACAGAGTATACTGCCACAGAGGAAGATTTTATGTTATCAGGAATGTTCAGCGGCGGTGCACGTGAAGAGACATTAGTAATACTTGAAGGTATAGTTAACAAGATTAATAAATTGTACAATACAAATTATGTTTTAAAGAAGGAGGGAAAATGACTAAATCAATCTACGCATTTTCAGGAGACCCGATAACTTATGGACATGTCGATGTTGTAGAAAGAGCAGCTAAGCTTTTTGATGAAGTAATTGTTGGAATAGGAGCGAACCCTGAAAAAAAATACTTATTTTCTTTAGAAGAAAGAACAGAAATGGCCAAAAACGCACTGGCCAAATTCAAAAATGTTAAAGTAGTTTCTTTTGATGGATTGCTTGTAGATTATGTTTATGAAAATTGCATAGACTTTATCATTAAAGGAGTCAGAAACAATAAAGACTTCGACTATGAAACAGAGCTTCACGCAGTAGGACAAAGCCAGAGGCCCATAGAAACAATGCTTTTACTTGCAAAACCTGAATTAAGATATGTTAGCTCAAGCACAGTAAAAGCAATACAGAAAGAATACGGAGACTTAACAAAATATGTTCCATTAAATGTAAAACAAAAATTAGAAGAAAAACTATCTGGACAATATTTATTAGGAATTGCAGGAGGAGCTGGCTCAGGAAAATCTTACGTTTCAAAAAAATTCGAAGAATTAAATCATCAAAAAAGAATAGAAATTCATTTGGTAGATTTGGACAAGATAGGGCATAAAATATTAGGCGAATGGAACGAACCTTTGTATGCAAAAATAAGAGAGCAAATAGTTGAGAATTTTGGAGAGGAAGTTAAACTAGCTGATGGATTCATCAACAGAAAAACATTAGGAGAAGTAGTTTTCAATGATGAACAAAAATGGAACAAATTAGACGAAATAATGAGAGAACCGATCATGAGAGGATTCAAAAAAGAAATCTACGGAAAAAAAGGATTAATTCTTGTTGAAGGAGCTATAATGATAGAAAAAAATTGGACTAACCTTTTAAATCACAACATAGTTTTAATCAGCGCAGATGAGCAAAGCAGACAAAGACGCCTCAATGAAAGAGGATGGACTGAAGAAAGAATAAAACAAGTAATCACTCGTCAAGCAACTGACTCCGAGAAAGAGAAAAAATTAAGAACTGCAATAGAGAAAGACAACTGCGGAAGGGCGTTTTACGTTAATAATTCAGATACTTCAAATAATATTGAAGAGATATTTGAAGAAGTAAGGGGGCACTTTAAGATATGAATGAGTTTGAGAAACTATTTAACAGATTAACCGACAAAGTTTATTACAAACCTTACTGGGATGTACTTCTAAAACTTTACGTTCAAAGCGACAGACACTATCACAACTTACAACACATTGTTAGCGGATTGGATGAATTAAAAGAAGTAAAAAAAAAATTAAGCAAAGAAGAATTAAAAGAATTCTCAGAAGATTTGGTTACTTTCGCGTGGTGGGGTCACGACTCCATTTATTATCCTGGACATCTAGAAAATGGAATTCCTTATGTAGTAAAAGACAACGAAGAAAAGAGTTCAATGTTAATTTGTGGATTCGCAAGAGAAATGGGACTTCCTGAAAATTTCATAAGAGATTTAGATGAATTGCTGATGCTGACTAAACACGATAAAGAACCTAAAAATATTAACGGCAAAATAATTGTTGATGTGGATTTAGCGATTTTAGGACAGCCATCAAACATATTTGATGTGTATGAACAAGCAATAAGAAGAGAATATTCTTTCGTTCCAGAAGAAATATTCAAGAAAGAAAGAGCCAAAATACTGCAATCTTTCCTCAACAGAAAAAGCATCTATTACACAGACCATTTCAAAAACAAATACGAAGAACAAGCGAGAAAGAATCTCGAATATTCTATTTTTAAGTTAGGGTTGTAAAAAAAATTCTCAGAGAGATACTTTTATAAATATCTAAAATAATGTATGCTTATGAAAAGCAAACTATATAATTTTACAGTATTAATCGAACAAGATGAAGATGGATTGTACATCGCAAAAGTTCCAGATTTGCAAAGCTGTGCAACACAAGGAAAAACAGTTCAAGAAGCTCTCGAAAGAGTTAAAGAAGCAATACAGGTCTGTTTAGAAGCTGAAGAAGAAATTCCAGAACAATTAAAATTTATTGGTTTGCAACAAGTTGAAATAGCAGCATGAAATTAATTCCTATTTCTGGCAGAGAGTTATGTAAAATAGTTGAAAAACTC
>CAYHXI010000083.1:0-6715 GCA_964360565.1 uncultured Methanosarcinales archaeon
AAAAATTCAAGAAACATAACGAGAAAAAGAAAAGAAACACAGGAAGAACAACAAAAAAATGCAGAACATGTGGAAGATACGAAGGACACATATCACAATATGGAATAAATATGTGCAGATGCTGCTTTAGAGAAATAGCAACAAAAATAGGATTCAAAAAATACAACTAAACTTTTCTTTAAAAAAGAAAAGTTTACAAAAGAAACTAAAAAATGAAAACGATAAAAACAGAAAACAAAAGCCCACTCTTAAATTCACAGAGTGAGCGGAGCAAACTCGTGAATTTAAAATGTTAAACGACCCACTAGCACACGCATTAAGCGTAATAATGAAAGCAGACAGCATGGGAAGAACTGAATGCAAAATACAACCAGTCTCAAAACTAATCAAAAAAATATTGACAATGTTAAATGAAAGATTGTATTTAGGAAGTTTCGAAGAATTAACAAGTGCGAGAGGAGGAGTGTTAAAAATTAACCTGCTCAACAAAATAAACAAATGCGGAGTTATAAAACCGAGATTTTCAGTTACACTTTCAGAATATGAAAAGTTCGAAAAAAGATATCTTCCAGCAAAAGGAGTTGGAGTATTAATAGTATCAACATCAAAAGGATTAATGACCCAAGAAGAATCCAAAGAAAAGAAAATTGGAGGAAGGCTAATCGCTTACTGCTACTAAAAAATGAAAGTAAAAATAGAAAACGAAATTGAAATTCCAAAAGGAGTAACAATCTCTAGAGAAGTAGGGATAGTAACAGTCAAAGGACCAAAAGGAGAAGTGAAAAGAACAGCCAACAAAGATAAAGTAGAATGGAAAATAGAATCTGACAAAATAACTATATCCTGCGAAAAAGCAACAAAGAGAGAAAAGAGAGCAATAAACACATTCACAGCACACATAAATAACATGATAAGAGGAGTGCAAAAAAACTTTGTATATAAATTAAAAGTATGTTCAGGCCCGCCTCAAAGCCACTTCCCAATGCAAGTAAATTGTGCAGGAGGAGTATTCACTGTAAAAAATTTCCTTGGAGAAAAAATAGCTAGAACAGTTAAAGTAAACCAAGGAGCAAATGTTAAAATAACTGGAACAGAAATAACTGTTGAAAGTCCAGATATAGAATTAGCAGGAAAAACAGCATCAGATATAGAACTATTAGTAAGAATATCAGACAAAGACAGAAGAACATTCCAAGATGGAATATACATCACACAAAAACCAGGAAGGAACGACTAACAAAATGAACAGACCTCAACTATTAGCGCTGAAAAAGAAAATGCGGGCAAAACTGCCTAGATTTGTAAGAGAAGACATTCAAAGAAAAGAAGTCAGTGCAAAATGGAGAAAACCACAAGGACAGCAGAACAAAGTAAGAAAACAAATTCACGGACACGTAGCAATAGTAAGAAAAGGATACAGAACGCCTGCAGAAATAAGAGGATATACAATCGCAGGACATCTTCCAGTAAGAATTTATAATGAAAATGATGTTCAAAAGTTAACAAAAGAAAATAGTGCAATAATAGCATCAGGAGTAGGAAATAAAAAGAAAGTTGCATTGATAAAAAAATTAATTGAAAAAGGAATTAAGATACAGAATATAATAAATCCCCAAGAAGAACTTAAAAACATACAAACTGAATTAGAAAATAGAAAGAAATCTAAGCAGGAAAAAGCGAAAAGAAAAGAAGAAAAGAGAGAAGTAAAAAAAGCGAAGGAAGAAAAACCGCTAGCAGAAAAAGTAGAACAGACAGTTCAAGAAACAGATAAAAAGGAACAAGAGAAGAAAGAACTCGACAAATTATTAACATCAAAGGAAAACTAAAATGAAAAAAATGAATTTACAAAAAAGATTGGCAGGACGAATACTAAAGTGCAGTCCAAAAAGAATCAGATTTAATCAAGAAAGTTTAGAAGAAATAAAAGGAGCGATAACTAAATTCGACGTATCAAAATTAATACAAAAAGACATCATAACAAGAGAGCAAAAACAAGGAATTTCAAGATTAGGAGCGAAAGAAAAATTAGAGCAAAGAAAAAAAGGAAGGAAAAAAGGATTTGGTTCAAGAAAAGGAACAAGAAAAGCGAGAGAAGGCACAAAAAGAACATGGATAAACAAAGTAAGAAAACAGAGAAATTACCTCAAACACTTAAAAAGAAAAGAATTAGTAAACAGACTTGACTATCAAGAATTATATAATAAAATAACAGGTGGATTTTTCAGAAGCGCAGGACACTTAAAATTATATGCAGAAGAGAGAGGAATCGTAAAGCCGAACAAGTTAGGCTGATCTTCTCAAAAAAAATTCGGAGATAAAAAAGTAAAATGACAAAAAGCACATTTAACGTGGAATTCAAAAGAAAACGGGAAGGAAAAACAGATTACAGAAATAGACTTGCTCTTTTGAAATCAAAAACAACAAGAGCAGTAGTAAGAAGAAGCAATAAAAATGTACTAATACAAGCAATAGATTTTAAGCCAGAAGGAGATCTAGTTGTTTCTTTCGCTCACACAAACGAATTGAAAAAATACGGCTGGAAAGGAGCAAACGGAAACACAAGCGCAGCGTATTTATGTGGACTATTATTTGCAAAAAAGGTTCAAGCTAAAAAAATAAAGAAAATGATTGCAGATATAGGAATGCAAACATCAGTAAAACAAGGAACATTATATGGAGCAATAAAAGGAATAAAAGATGGCGGAGTAGACATATCTATAGCTCCAGAAATAATTCCTGAAGAAAAAAGAATAAAAGGAAAAAATTCACAAAATTTTGACGAAACTAAGAAGAAGATAGGTGCACTATGAAAAAAGAAAATAAAAAAGAAGACGTTGAAAAGAAAGAAGAGAAAGTAGAAGAAGTCGAAGTGATACAAGAAGAAACAGTGATTGTAGATGCCCCTCCAGAAGTTGTTCCAGAAATAGTTGAAAAAGAAGAAACTAAAGTAGAACAAAAAGAAGACATATCTGCATGGAACCCGAAAACAACCATCGGAAAAAAAGTAAAAAACAAAGAAATAACAGAAATAAGTGAGTTATTAGACAAAGGAATTGCAATATTAGAATCACAAATAGTTGACGCATTACTACCTGACTTACAACAAGAACTTTTAATGATTGGACAATCAAAAGGTAAATTCGGAGGAGGGTCAAAAAGAATATTCAGACAAACCCAGAAAAAAACTCCAGAAGGAAACAAACCAAGCTTCGGATGCTTTGCAGTAGTGGGAAGCGAAAAAGGATACGTTGGAGGGTCTCTAGGAAAAAGCAAAGACACCGTTCCAGCAAGAGAAAAATCAATAAGAAAAGCAAAATTAAAAATATTCAAAATAAAAAAAGGATGTGGAAGCTGGCAATGCGGCTGCAAAGAACCACACTCAATACCATTCACAGTAGAAGGAAAATGCGGAAGCGTAGAAATTAAATTAATGCCCGCTCCAAAAGGAAAAGGACTCTGCATCGAACCAGAATGTGGAAAAGTATTAAAGCTAGCAGGAATAAAAGACGTTTGGAGCAAATCAAAAGGACAAACAAGAAACAAATTAAATATGGTTATGGCTTGCTTAAGTGCGCTGAGAAAATTAAACGAGATGAAATAACTTTTTCTTTTCTAAAGAAAAAGTTATATTCAAAAAGAAACTAAAAAATTAAAAAAACACAAGGAGAAAAAATGAGAAACGCAACAACACTCTTAAATTTGCTGAGTAAGCTTGCGAACTCGCAAATTTAAAATGACAAAACTAGCAATAATCAGAATAAGAGGACCAGTAAAAATAAACAAAAAAATAGAAGAAACTATGAAATTATTGAAATTAGAAAAAAGAAACAATTGTAGAGTATTTGAAGAAACTCCAAGCATAAGAGGAATGGTTGAAAAAATAAAAGATTATGTAACTTGGGGAACAATAGACTCTGAAACTGAAAAAGCATTAGAAAAAAGAACAACAAATAATGTTGCACGATTAAACCCTCCAAGAGGAGGATTCGAAAGAAAAGGAATAAAGCTCCCGTACAAAAAAGGAGGAGCGTTAGGAAATAGAGAAGATAAAATAAAAGAATTAATACTTAAAATGGTGTAAAAATGCCAGCAAGAAGAAGAAAGAAAAACGTAAGAATTCGAGGAACAAGAACGTGTGGATGGGGTCTTTGCCACAGAGGAAAAGGAAACAAAGGAGGAGTTGGTAGAGCAGGAGGCGGAAAAAAAGCAGACTGCAAAAAATTTCATTTTGATCAGTTAGCATTTGGAAAGCACGGATTCAAATCAAAGGGAACAAACACAAGAAATGATACTGCCATAAGTATAAAAGATGTGGAAGAAAGACTGCCAAAATGGGAAAGTGAAAAATTAGTAGAGAAAAAAGAAGGATACTACTTAGTTAATTTAACCAAAATAGGCTACACAAAATTATTAAGTGAAGGAAAACCAACAACAAAAATGAAAATAAGCGTACAAAAAACTTCAGCTAACGTTTTAGAAAAACTTAAAAAAAATGGGTGTGAACTGGTGACTGCATAATGTCCGCATGGAAAAATATTCTATTAAATCTTCCTGAAGTTGCCTCTCCTACACAGAAACATCTTCCATTCAAAGAAAAGCTTAAATGGACTTTGATAACTCTTATTTTATTCTTTGTTCTAGGAATGGTTCCATTATTTGGACTAGGAGAAAACGCATTACAAAGATTTGAATTATTATCTATAATTTTAGGAGCAAGCTTCGGTTCAATATTAAGCTTAGGAATAGGACCAATAGTTACAGCATCAATAGTACTGCAGCTTTTGAAAGGAAGTGGAATAATAAACTTAAAAACAGACACAAAAGAAGAACGACAAAAATATCAAGGAATACAAAAATTAACATCAGTATTCTTCATCATTTTTGAAGCGGCAATTTATGTATTCATGGGGGGATTGGCTCCAGCAGCAAAATATTTAGGAACAGAAACTTTCCTGCAACTCCAATTATTACTCGTAGTACAATTAACAATCGGAGGATTACTAGTCATGCTTATGGATGAAGTTGTAAGCAAATGGGGATTCGGAAGCGGAATAAGTCTCTTCATCGCAGCAGGAGTATCACAATCAGTATTCATAAGAGCATTCAGTCCATTACAAGCAACTGGAGGAGAACAAGCATACGTAGGACAAATTCCTCAAATGATTTACGCAATAGCAAACCAAGACCCGACAGGAGCACTAATAAGTGCATCAAGCGTAATTTCAACAATACTAATATTTGCAATAGCAGTTTATGCGCAATCAATGAAAATAGAAATACCCTTATCATTTGGAAGAGTAAGAGGACATGGAATAAGATGGCCATTACAATTTATGTACACAAGCAACATACCAGTTATATTAGTTAGCGCATTGCTTGCAAACTTTCAATTATGGGGCTCACTGCTTCAACAATGGGCAATAAAAAGTGGAGGAACCATAATAACAAAAATATCACAATTAGTAGGAACATTCACAGACCAAGGACAAGCAACTTCAGGATTGTTAGCATGGTTAACCCCTCCAAATATAGTTGAGTCAACAATAACTCAAGGATTTGTTGATGGATTGTTAAGAAATTTACCACAAGTTTTCGCTTACGTATTATTTTTAGTGCTGGGATGTATAATGTTCTCATGGTTCTGGGTGCAAACATCTGGAATGGATGCAAAAAGCCAAGCAAACCAAATAATGAAATCAGGACTGCAAATGCCAGGATTTAGAAGAGACCCTAGAGTGCTTGAAAAACTTCTCGATAAAAAAATAAAACCATTAACAATCATGGGAGCAATATGTGTTGGGTTATTAGCAGGGTTGGCAGACGTAAGCGGAGCATTGACAAATGGAACGGGTTTACTACTTACAGTTATGATTATTTACAAATTATACGAAGACATCGCAAAACAACACATGATGGACATGAATCCTATGATGAAAAAATTCATGGGCGGATAAAATGGGATTTTTTGACTTCTTAAATCCAACACTAGATTTTCTTCTAGGATGGGTGCTGCTTCTTCCCCCACTCTGGGGAATTTTGATAATAACTGCAATAATTTCTGTAATCATAACTTTAGTCTACAAATACGCAACAGATCAGGGATTGATGAAAAGTCTTAAGACTGAAATGAAAGAGTTGCAGAAACAAATGAAGGAGTTGAAAGAACATCCAGAGGAAGTCAAAAAAATACAAAGCAAATTCATGAGTTTAAACGGCAAATACACAATGGAAAGCTTCAAACCGAGCTTATATTATTTGATTCCATTATTAGTTATATTCGGATGGTTAAGCGGCAACATGGGGTATGACCCTTTACTACCTGGACAAGAGTTTAATATTATGTTACAGTTTGAGAAAAACATAACTGGAAATGTTTCAGTTGATGTTGTAAAAGGAATGGACGTTGTGGGTGATAAAGTTAAGGAAATAAAAAACGGATTAATTGATTTTTCTTTTAAAGGAGAAGAAGGAAATTATTTGTTGGAGTTCAAACAAGGTAGTAAAAGTTATAGAAAAGAAGTACTTGTAACTAAAGAAAGAAAATTCAAACCACCAATAGATTTAATCGAAAATGGAGAATTAAAACAGATAACAACTGGAAACAAAGAAACAATAGTTCTAAATTTATTCGGCTGGGAGTTAGGCTGGCTGGGAACATACATACTACTTTCTATAGCGTTTAGCATGGGATTGAGAAAAGTATTGGATGTGTATT
>CAYHXI010000084.1:0-4826 GCA_964360565.1 uncultured Methanosarcinales archaeon
GGCAACTCACCCAACACTTCTTTATAATACTCAGGCGTATCGATTTCTTTCAAGAATGGGTTTTCTAGCTTTGCTACTTCGTTTTCTTTTCTTTGAACTTCTTTGAAGTGTTCTTTTAATTTTTCTGGCGGAAGGTCAAAGTATTCAAAAAATCTTTGAGACAATTTGATTAATTTAGTTCTACCCTTTTTCTCTCTAGTTATGTAATTCGCTTCCTCTAATTGATTCAAATGGTCATACGCTTTGTTAGTTCGAACTTTTATTACATTGCTCTGCAAAACTGGAGATTTGTATGCGACAACTGCAAGAGTTTCCATGATTGATTTAGGAAGCTCTGTTTTAGTAACTATTTTGCTGACAACAGCCATGTATTTTTCTCTAACAGTTAACTTCCAGAAGTCACCTTCATTTACAAGAAGAAGAGAGCTGTTCTTCTGCTCTAAATCTTGCTTCAACTGTTGAAGAGCGTTTTTGATTTTTTCAATATCTCTTTCTTTGCAAACTTTTGCCAGCTCTTGAACGTCTATTCTTCTAGCTGCTGAAAAAAGAACTGATTCGATTGTGTTATTCAAGTCTTCATTCATGCTACTGCATATTTCTCGTTTTCGAGTTTAACCTTCTTTTTTTCTATCAATTTATCTAGGAAAGGGCGAAGCATCTCTGGCTCTAAACCAACTGGTCTCGTTAATTCTGACAAACTTTTAGGGCCTTGCTTCAGAGCGAAAATCAAAAAATTCTGGAATACTGCCATCGCGTTTTGGTCAAGCAAAGAATTTTGAGCTTTGTAATTTTTTACTGTTAAATCGTTTTCGTGGATTTTCGCCTGCAAATCATTCAAGAAACCATTAAGTTCTGAAGCTTTAAACACCAATTCTTCAGGTTCATAAATCTCTATTGAGGAAGGCATCGCGTCGAAGCAAAAATTCAACAAGTCTGCAGTATTTTTGAAAACAACATCTACTTCTACAAATGTGCTGAAGAATTTAGTATCTTCAATATTAACTCCTTCATGATAAATTTCTGAGACTATGTTAATTCCACTTTCCTTTAATTTCTGGATGTATGTTTTTAAAGTCTCTTCTATGAATTCTTTTGGAGCTCCAACTGTTTCTATCACTGCTCTTGCTCCAATCTTCAAATTATCTGACATAAAATGAGTTCTGTAAAAAGAGATATAAAAATGTATCTGATGATTTTTGCAAAAGTTTATAAATTGCAAATACACAATGTCTTTAAATTAGTTAAAAAGGGGTGTATTAGTGGTATTTAAACTATTTAGAAAGAAGAAAGAAGAATTACCTTTGCCTCCGCCTCCGATAAGGTTGAGAGCGAAGCCAGAAAGTGAACTTCCAGAAATATCTTTCAATGAAGAGAAGAGTTTAGACTTTCCTATAATTCCAGATATGCCTGATATTCGGCCTGCAAAACTAGAAGAAGTTTCTCCACAACAAAAAAAGGTTAAAATTCCTCCAAGAAGAGAGATTATAGTTAAAGAATCTGTGAATCCTCTATTTGTTTCTATAGAAGATTATAATAAAATAAATTCGCATTTGTCTAATTTAAAATCTCGACTTAAAGAAGCTGAAGATACTGTAGATAAATTAGAAACTTTAAAAGAAGCGCAGGAGAGCGCGCTGAATTCTTGGATGCAAAGCTTAGAAGAAATTGAGAAGAAGATAACAAAAGTTGATGAAGTGTTAGCAAAACACTCGGAGATTTCATAAATGGAAAAAATGCCTGTGTTTGTAAAACTGGATGAATATAAAGAACTGGTTAAAGTACTTGAAGAAACTAAAGAAAAATTAGTGAATGCAAAAGAGTTGCTGTCTAAAATTGAAGAGCTGAAAAGACAAGAAGATGCTGAGCTGGAGTCTTGGAATACTGAAATATCTGAAGCGGAAGAAAGAATAGATGATGTTGACAAAATACTTCTAAAACCAGAACAATGAAAAAATCAAACTCGTTTTACGTAGGTGTGCCAAATTCAGAAGATGTGAGAACAGATTTGCTTAATTCTTCAAAATCAGTAATTAGTAGTCTGAAAAGATATGGAAATTACAAAAGAATCCGAGAAGAAAAAGTAAGTTTAATAAAAAAATTAGGTGGCGCTATAAAAGATTTAAATTCCAGCGTTGCAAAAATTTCTTCATTCTTGCCTGACGAAATTCCTGAAGAGAAACCTAGAGTTGGAATTAGAGTGAATAAATCAATACCTTCTAAGCCGAAAAGAATCGAAGAATTATTCGAACAAAAACTCGAAGAGATTGAGAGAAGGTTGAATGAGTTGAAGTAGAGAGTGGTTAGTGGTCTGTGGTGAGTTATTTTAATTATCTTTTCCAGAACAACAATGTTTTTATACTTACTGAGTTTTTGAAAAAGACATGGCTAAAAACAGTGATTCATTGCGAGAGCTACTCAAACAACAAAATTTGCTTGGAGATAAAGTATTTGACGCAAGAATAGAGAATGCAAAACAAAAAGGTAAAGTTGTAAGTTCTATTGATAAATTAGTTTGTGATAAACATCCAGGAGCTAAGTTTCAATCAACAGGTTTGATACCTGATTCTTATTTTCAAAGAAGAAAAAAGAATAAAAATGGGTTGTCTATTTATGAGTGCAAAGCTTGTGATAAAGACGAAAATGTATTCGATAAATCTAAAGCTCACGAATGCACTTTTTGCGGGATAGTTGTTGGAAAATTTTCTAAGGTTCCTTATTGTTCTTCACAAGAATCTTGGGCTGCTCTCGGAGGAAGAGAAGGAGAACATTACCACTGCAAAATCTGCGACACACAATTAGGAAGTCATTATTGGAAGTATAGTTGAGTTTTTGATTAAATTTTTTCTTTACGATGTTCTCTCTTAGAAAGATTTATATATTACTTTAAGTAATAACATTATTACAATGGGTAATAGTTGGGATGTTGATGTAAAAATACTGAAATTATTGCTGGACAACAAAGAAGAACGCTTCACAATAAAGAAAATAGCTGAGCGTTTAAAAATTAATTACAGAATAGCATATGAACGCATAGTTACTTTTCTAGAGAAGGAAGGTTTGTTAAAGATTACCAAAACTGGAAACTCTAATATTTGTGAATTCACATATAATTTTGGCAGCAAAGTTTACGAGGCGGAACTTATAAGAAGACTTGATTTGAATAAAAATTTCTCAGTAATTCGCAATAGGTTGGCTGAACTTAATTTTGTTTTTGTTGCATTATTATTCGGTTCTCATGCTAAAGGAACTGCAACAAAACATTCTGATATTGATTTATTGACTATTGGTGGAGATGAAAAAGAAATAAAAAATGTGCTTTCTTTGCTGCCTGATAAAATACATCTAACTCAAATAAAATATGTTGACTTTATTAATATGGCTAAAAGCAGAGAATTTACTGTAGTGAGCGAAGCAATTAAAAACAACATAATACTAATCGGTGTCGAAGAATATTATAGGTTGCTGAAAAATGCTGAATACTCAAAGGATTAAAGAAGCCGAAGTGAATGTGAGAACGTATTTGTCAGATGGTTTGCTCAGAAAAACAACTATGACTAAAGATGTATTGAATATTCTTTTGAGAAATGCTAAAGAAAGTTTAAGAATGGCTGAAGAAGCTCATCAAAAGAATATTTCTGATTTATGGACGATTGTTTGTTCTTATTATGCAATGTACTATTATGCAAATGCTGTTCTTTTGAAGTTGGGTTATAAAGTTGGAGATAAAATAGTTCACAAAGTAACTGCAGATGCAATGATTGTTTACGTGAGAGGAAAACTGAAAAAGAATCTGATTGAAGAATATGAAGAAGCTAAAGAACAAGCTTTGAATTTAGCTGGAATGAAAGCAGACGATTTGATAGAATCTTTTGAGTTTGAAAGAAATAAAAGAAGCTTCATACAGTATCAAACTCTAGAAATAGAAAAACAATCAAAAGCTAAAACTTCTCTTGAAAGAGCAAAAGAATTCACTCGAGAAATGGAGAAGATGATTTTATAATTCTATTATCTTTTAACTTTATATCTTAGTTGAACAACATTATCAGATATTTTTCTAACTTCTAAAAGTTCTAATTTTGCTTCAAAACTTTCTTCAGAGAATAATTTAATTCCTTTTCCAAAAATCAGTGGTTCTACATCTAATATTATTTCATCAATTAAATTTTCTTTCATAAAAGAAGAATTTAGTTTTCCTCCTCCCCCAACTAAAACATTTTCAAAACCTTTTTCTCTAAGTAATTTTACTGCATCCTTCGGAGACTTGACAAAAACAGCATTATCTTCACTTTTTAATTTCTTTGATAAAACTACTGTGAATGGATTGCCTATTTTTTCAAACTCTCCAACAGATTTCATTATTTCATAAGTTTTTCTACCTAAGACTATTGATTTGAAAGATTTTGCAATTTTGTAATAACTATCCCAAACTTCAGCAGACCAAGGAGTCTCACCTTCTTTAGTTGCAATATAACCATTAACTGTTTGTCCCATGTATAATGTTATTTTCATAATGCAAGTGGCAGGTTCCTCACTGAACTTTTGCTAAAGTTCAATCAAAAGCTCTCAAGTGGGATTTTCGCTTTGCTTCAAATCCCACGACAAAATCGACTTGACTGCGACACGACTAACTACAAACTACTTACGACAAACTAAATGCAAGTGGCAGGATTCGAACCTGCGAATGTACTTCGCTGAACTTTTCAAAAAAGTTCAATCAAAATCTGTGAGTGGGATTTTCGCTTTGCTTCAATCCCACGACAAAATTGACTGAACTGCGACACGACTAACTACAAACTACTTACGACAAACTAAATGCAAGTGGCAGG
>CAYHXI010000084.1:4926-6475 GCA_964360565.1 uncultured Methanosarcinales archaeon
TTGATCAAAAGCACTGCGTAAAAAAACTGCAAGTGGCAGGATTCGAACCTGCGAATGTACCTCGCCAAACTTTTGCGAAAAGTTTGATCAAAAGCACTGCGTAAAAAAACTGCAAGTGGCAGGATTCGAACCTGCGAAGGCACTAAGCCAACAGCTCTTGAGGCTGTCACGTTTAACCGCTTCGCTACACTTGCGTGAATAATTGGTTTAGTATTGCGAGATTTTAAAGACTTTCTATGATTTTTTTGTAGAAAAAATTGAAAACAACAAATCGACCTTGTTCAACCCAGCCAAAACTGCTCCAAACACCAGTCCTCTCACGAAAATCCAGAAAGCAAAGTCGTAGAAGAATTGCTGGGGGAAAGTTTGAATCATGATGCTTTCTAAAGGAAACTGCCATTTGCCGACGAAAGATATTTTATGAAACAAAACAAATAATACTTCGAAAGGAATTAAGTAAATAATGATTGGCAAAAGAATAGTCAGAATTCCGCCGTAGAAAAATATTTTGTTTGTTTCCTTTGCAGATACTACCAAAATCAAAAATAACAGTATCGAAGCAACAAAAACTAATTTGACTTTATTTATGACTCGCTTAACTTCCTGCATATGGATGTTCTCTTCATCATTAAGATACTTTATACCTGGTTTAAAGTCAGAATAATCTCCAAAATACTTAATTAAATCTTTGCTCATTTCAAATCCAACTGTTGTGTTAATTTCATTGTTTACTAATACTTTGTTGTAGAAAGAAATGTCGCTGAGCAATGTGAAGAAAGAAAATAGAAATACCATTATGGGAATAAGAACAATTGCAATGATAGTTTTTATCTGGAGCATACTTTATGTTTATTTCAAATGTAAATAAAACTTGTGTTTTCAAATCGAAAGATTTAAATATAAATGTACCCTTAAGGGCAGTATGGTAATAAAATCATTGACTATAACAGAAAACGCTTATGATGTTTTAAGCAGACTTAAGCATGGGAATGAAAGCTTCAGCGATGTAATAATAAGAATAGGTGATGAAAAATCAGTAGATTTAGAAAAATACTTTGGGATTTTGAAAGGTGGAGAAAAAAAAGCTGAAGAACTAATATCTACTATTAAGAAAAGAAGGATTGAATTTGAAGAAGATTATACCAAAAAATTAACTAATTTGAAAAAAATAAGAGGCAAATAAATGGCTGTTTTAGATTCTTCTGCAATAATACATATATTGAATGGAACTGAGAAAGGGAAACAAATAGAGGAGAGGTTTGCTGATGAACTAATATCAACAACTTCAATATCTATCAATGAAGTGTTGATAGGATTGACAAAAACTGAACGAGGACTGATAATGCCATTTGTAAAAGGTTTAGAAGTGTTGCCTTTTGATGAAGCTGCTGCTTTTAAGAGTATTGAGCTAGAAGACTTTTTGCGCTCTAAAGGAAAACCAATTGGCAAGCAGGATATTTTTATAGCTTCAATTTGTTTAGTGCATGAATTATCTTTAGTAACAACAGATAAAGATTTTAATAATGTTCCAGGTTTGAAATTGTTAACT
>CAYHXI010000085.1:0-6432 GCA_964360565.1 uncultured Methanosarcinales archaeon
ATTATTACCAAAAAATGCTTTAAATTAACAGCCATGTTCTCTTCATGATGAAGTTCAGGAAGTAAATCCGTACAAGCTAAATAAATAAAGTTTCCAGCAGCTAAAGCCAGCAAATATCCTTCAATATTCTGAAGCAGAGAAGTAAATAAATAAGTTAGAAGTGCTCCTGCAACAGCAGTTAGTGCAAAAAGAAAATTAAACATCAGTGCTCTAGCTCTCGAATAGCCTCCGTGAATTAAAATTCCAAAATCTCCAATCTCTTGAGGAATCTCATGAAGAATAACTGCCAATGTTGTAACAATTCCGAGAGATAAATCTCCAGGAGTTGAAAGAAAAGCAGCAGCAATTACAACTCCATCAACAAAATTATGAATACCATCTCCAACTAAATTAACAAAAGTAAAAGATTTAACATTCTTAGTTTTGTGATGAGTGGCACATTTGCCATGGTGGCAGTGATACCAAAAAAACATCTTCTCAATCAAAAAGAAAAAAATTATGCCGAAGAGCACCCAAAAAAATGCTTTGTCCTCTAAAATTTCAACCGCCTCTGGAAGAATATCAAAAAAAACCGCTCCAAGAAGCCCTCCTGCAGCAAAACTAACTAAAAAGAATGTGATTTTTTCAAGAAAATCTTTTTTCAAAACTAGTGCAACTACACCAACTAAAGACAAAGCACTTACGATAAAAACAGCCAACAATATAGTTAATAACAAGTTATCACCTCTTGAATAGTATGATCGGGTTATTAATAAATCTTTTGGAGAGCAAATGTATATTCCCGAATATATTCCTTTTAGATTAATATTATATACTCCCGAATCAATACTGAAAATATGAAATACGAAAAAGAATTATCTACAGCAATAGAACTAGCACAACGTGCTGGTGAATTAGTAATGAAATATCACGACTCGGAAAATATAGGCATAGAAACGAAGCCAGACAACACCCCAGTAACATTAGCAGATAAAGCATCAAACAAATTAATTCTTGAAGGATTGAGAAAAGAGTTTCCTCTCGATGGAATCGTCAGCGAAGAAATGGAGAAAATCGAAGGCAAAAGAATATGGTATATAGACCCAATAGACGGAACCAAAGGATTCATAAGAAAGAATGGAGATTTTGCAGTGCATATAGGATTAGTCGAAGATAAAAATCCAGTTTTAGGAGTGGTTTACAAACCTTTGACAAACGAATATTTCTACGGCGTTAAAGACTTTGGAGCGTACAAAGTGGAAAACGAAGTTGTTAAAAAATTAAAAATAAGTGAAGAAAAAACCGAGTTAAGATTAATAGTGAGCCATAACTACGACGAAAGAGATGAATCGAAAGAATTAGTAGCAAAACTGAATCCTTCTGAAATAATAAAGTCAGGAAGCGAAGGGCTTCGCTTGATGAAAATAGTTGAAAATATCGGCGACTTAAGAGTTACAGAAAATGCAAACATGTGCAATACTTGGGATGTTTGCGCTCCTCATGCAATAGTTGAAGCTGCGGGAGGAATAGTCGAGTTCTTAGACGGAACAAAAATAGAATATTTTGGTCAAGGAACATTGGGAAAAAGATATGTTGCTGGAAAGAGCAGAGAGGTTGTTGAGATGGTGAGGAGAAAGTTGTCAGTTCAATAAATTTTTATACTGGAGCACACTATATACAACAATCATGAACTTAAAAAGAGTTGAAGTATTTTTGGAATTCCTAGTATTCGGAGTAGTGATGGGAATTGCTGAAGATTTAATTGCAATAAGTTTTGCAACAGATGCTAAAATAACTTGGCACGTATTTGTAATAGTTATTCTTGTTACAATACCTTTTGCAGCAATAGGAGAGTTATTAGTTGATAGAGTTGATTTAGTGAAATGGCTTAGAAGAAAATATAGATAAATGACTTAAATTTGTTACAGTATATTGTCATTTATCTATCTATATAACTGACAAAAGAGTCACATAATCAAGTCAGTTATATATAATCATTCTTCATAAAAATCCAACAAAACATCTAAAGTAGTTTCTAGTTCTGCAAGAAAGTATTCTTTTTCATTATGGGTTTCTTCCTTTTTAGAATTATAATTTCTTGTCTGAATTAGTTTATGATTGGGAAGACAGCCAGTGATGTCTTCAGGTAGAAGTTTTTCATCTTCAGAAGCAATGTAAAAAGTAGAATATCCTGAACTCAGGATTCCTTTTTCTTCTAATAAACCAACATAATGCCCTGTTCCAGTTCTCAAAGAATGAACAAGAATTGCAAGATAATCGTCAGTTTCAGATTTATTTGCACATACAACATACCCTTTATTTTCATAAACAAATTTTGTAAGAACTGATTTTCCAGATTCATCTTCAATCACTAATCTTTCTCCTTTTTCTTTACTAAAAATTAACTCTTTTAACGATTTAGATTTTTCTTCAAGTTCTTTATCTCTACGTTCTTCATAACTTTCATCTGTTTGAGCACAAACTTGATTAAATGGTTTAATCTGCGCAGGGTAAAAAGTAGAAGATAAAAGAAAAGAAAATGCGATTGTTGTGAGTTTTTTCATTGAATGTTAAATATTTTCGATGTTTTTCTATGCTGAGTCTCTTATTTATTCGAGATATAAAAACTTTATTGTTTCTAAATTTCATCAGTGAAGTGGGAAATAGAAAGATTTAAATACTTGTGGGATAAACTATTTATTAATGGCAAGTGGGATTAATTACTCTATATTGAACGTGGATAAGAAAGGAAGAGTTCAGTTGCCTTCAGATATAAGAAAAAATATGAAAATTGAAGACAGTATAATAATGGAGACTGAACGCAACACACTAGTTTTAAAACCTCTAAAAAAAATTGAAGAACCACTGGCTTTTTTATCTTCTATTAATGTTAAAACAAAAAAAACACCTGTAGAAATGAAAAGGGAGGCAGAATTAGTTTTTTCCTGAAAATGAAACTTTATCTAGATGCAGATATTTTTCTTGCAGTAATAAAAGAAGAAGATAGATATAAGAAATCAGCACAGCTCTTTTTTGAAACACACAAAGAAGATGAGTTTTTCACTTCAAGTCTTACTTGTTTAGAAATCTGGTTTTATTTATACAAAAATAATCTAAAAAATAAAGCTTTAGATGCTGTAAGATCTATTCTGGCTATGGCAGAAGTTATTGATTATGGAATCAGAGAAATCGAGTCTGCACTGCTATTAGCAGAACATTATTCTTTAAGCCCTGCAGATAGTATTCATGCAATAATTTCTATGGAAACTGATGGAATAGTTAGCAGCGATAACTCATTCGACAAGATACCTGAATTAAAAAGAATTAAGTTTTAGTGATTTCATTTCAAATTTTCCAACAACTTTTCTACTTTTATCGAGATTAAAACCCATTCTTTTATTTCTTTGAATCCTATGGATTTATACCACTTTAAAGGATATTTATCTCGAACGGTGTATGAATCAAACTGCACCACATTATATTTTTTCTTAGCGTATTCTGAGACAAATCTCAATAACTCTTTTCCTACACCTTTCTTTTGACAATCTGGATTAACAAATATTTCACCATCAACCAAATGATTTCCATCCCACCATGGTTTTACTCCCACAGTAAAAGCACCTACAACTTTTTCTTCGCACTTAGCTAGAAAAAACAAATCAGGTTGTCTATCAAACCAATATTTGAGCATTTTGTAAGACGTTTCTTCAGTCCATCTTTCGCCAATATCAAAATTAGAATAGGTCGAGGTATAAATTTTAGCAAGTTCTTTCAAATCTTTTTCCAATACTGGAATTATTTTAATTTCTTTCATTTTAAACTAAATAATTTATAATTCTGAATCTCAGTTAAAATCATCTCAACCTCAAACACTCTAAATTTCTAGGCGCAACAGTTTCTATTCTGTTTTGCTTGTGAATAGAACTTGCCAAATCTAAGCACGAGGAATTATCTCCGTGGTTGACTATTATTTTCTTCGGCTGAGGGTTGCATTTGTAGACAAAATTCATCAATTGCTTTCTGTCTGAGTGGTCGGAAACTTCTATTTTGTCAACTTGCATTTTTATTGGAACAATCTCCTGCTTAAGTCCAGACTTTAATATTAATTCTCTTTCTCCTTCTTTGATTCTTTTTCCAAGACTGCCTTCTCCTTGATAGCACGAGAACAAAAGAGTGTTTTTAGGATTGTCCGCCAAATGTTTTAAATATTCTACAGATGGTCCTCCAACCAACATTCCAGAGGTTGCAAGAATGATACAAGGCCCTGAATTTTCAACCACCTGCATTCTTTCTTTCTGGCTTCCAACTTGCTTGAAAATATCCGACAAGAAAGGATTTTGGTCTTTGTGAAAAATCATTTTTCTAATATTAGCGTTCAAATATTCAGGATAAGCAGTGTGAATTGCAGTTATATCCCAAACCATTCCATCAACATAAACTGGGATTTTAGGAAGCTGACCGATTCTAACCATATTTTCAATTATCATCATGATATCCTGTCCTCTTCCAGTTCCTAATACTGGAATCAAAACTTTGCCGCCACGCTCAATTGTTTCTTTAATCATTTGAGCAATGTGCGCATCCTGCTCGTAAGAAGGCGACAAAATTTTATCCTTGCCTCCATAAGTGCTTTCTATCGCTAAACTTTCTACCCTAGGAAAGTTTGTTACTGCAGGATCTAGAAGTGGAGATCTGCCGTATTTTAAGTCGCCAGTATAAATAAAATTGTGCAATCCATTTCCAATATTAAAATGAACTAATGCCGAACCTATAATATGGCCGCTGTTGTAAAAAGCAAGTCTCACGTCAGGAGTAATATCAGTAACTTCATCAAAATCAACAGTAACTGTGTGCTTGACTAATTGTTTAATATCATCAGTATCGTACAATAAAGGTCTATTCTCCGACTTTGCAATTTTTACGTAGTCAAGCTGCAACAAAGACATTATATCTCTAGTTGGAGGAGTGCAATAAACTGGACCGTCATAGCCATACTTGAATAAATAAGGAATAAATCCTGAGTGGTCAACATGAGCATGGCTTACAACAACTGCATCTAATTCTTTGATGTCAAATTCAGGAGCATCTAAAAAAGGGTACGCCTCTTCATCTGTCTGTGCAGCAACGTTAACTCCGCAATCTATTAATATTCTAGATTCTGGAGTTTGAAGAAAGAGACAGCTTCGCCCAACTTGCCTTGCCCCACCTAAAAATGTTAGTCTAACCCACTCATGCTTTTTTTCTCTAAGCCAGCCGTCATAAATTCTGTGGCCGACTCTGTCTAAAAACTTTTTTCTTTCTTCTGAACTTAAGTAAAGAACTTGTCGAATATTTTCTATCAAGATAGATCTTATCGGAGGAGTTCGTCTTATTATCGGAACCCATAACGTTTTTTCTCTTAAATCTCTCAATAAAGAACCTTGTTTTCCTATAGCGATCCCTGGCTTTTCAGCTTCAATATAAACAACACTTCTAGAGTTATCGAAATTAATCTGACTAATTCCAGAGTCTTCTGGAAGAATTTTTCTAATCTCTCTTTCAGCTTTTTCAGGATCCATAAGAATAGAAGGGTCTGGCCTTAACTCTATTCTTTTCTTGAACATATCAACAACTTTTCTTATTTCTCCTTCGTTGTCTAAAAAGAATTTTTTATCTTTTGTATAGAGAACTATATTTGCCGCTTCAAAAGCAGTATCAGATATCTTTCCTTCAGGCAATTGCTTAAGTATTTCTTTGATAATTTCTACCATTGTTTAAAAAAAATCCTTTATGTTTAATTTATTAGAATTACGCCTCTATAGAAGCAATTAACTCTTTCTCAAAAACTGTTTTAACTCCTTTCTCAGTTATAGATACAACATCGATTCCATTACCTGAGTAAATATCTCTCTGCAAAGCAGTGTTTACTGCCTTGATTGCAAGCTTGATTCCATCTTCTATACTTAAATTTTTTTTGTAAGTGCTTTCTAGAACACCTAGCGCGAAAACACTTCCGGAACCATCAGCAGCATAATCATCTACAGGAAACATAGACCCATCAGGACCTATTTCGAACAAATGCAAACCGTCATGGTCGTGAGCTGCAAATAAAAACGCAGTAATTGCAGGAACCATAGACATTTTTCTTAAATTAGAATAAACTAAGCTGGATAACAAATTTGCAACTTCAGTTGCACTAGATAATCTGTTAGTCTGCAAATCTTTAAGCTTTGATTCAGCTTTTATCAATTTCAAAACCAATTGAATTTCAGAAACGTCTCCAGCGGTTGTTACAGCCATGAAATCATTTATTGGAACTATTTTCTTTGCTTTTTTGAAAGCTATGTATCCTGCAGTTGCTCTTCTATCTGCAGCCAATATAATTCCATCTTTGCACATAATTGCAACAGTGGTTGTTCCAGTTTTGTATATGTTTTTTGGATGTTCTAAGTCTGCCATTAAATTTCACTTCAT
>CAYHXI010000086.1:0-6395 GCA_964360565.1 uncultured Methanosarcinales archaeon
AAGAAATGGTTTGCATTCTCGAAATTCGACAAAGAAGCATTCAATCTGCTGGATAGGTTGGGGTTGGGGTGAAGAAAAATGAACTGGCAATAGTTATAGTATCTGAGAAGAACTTTTAGAATTGAGTGAGAAAAAAAAATAAACTAACATTGTGCTCATTAGATCTGATTTTTTTATCTTTCAACCCCAAGCCTTACGCTCATATTCATCGAGAACCCTGTCACGATCTTCTTGTTCTCTGTATACTTCTTTTGTTACTTGTTCTCGAGAAGTCGAGCCTGGCTCAGACGATTCCAATCTGCTTTCAATACTCTCTTGAAGTCCAGAGTGTCTTGATTCAATCGCTCTGCTGTCAACTTCCGCATCTATTCTCATTTGCTCATAGCTTACTTCATTTTTTTCATTTGGTTCCATATTTTTACCTCCCTCATAATTTTTATGAGTGTAGAAAGATGATGACTAAAGAAGTATAACTGTTTTTTATCGTAATTTTACGATATTTCAGAATTTTTTGACTAAGAAAGGCATTAGTTTTGCTTCAGCTTTTGCTAAATGAAATTGGTATGTTGATAATGAAATCTTCATTAATTTAGCTAAATATTCGAGTTTCACTTTTCTCGGATAGCCATAATATCCATTTTCAACTGCTGAAACTAACGCAGTCTTTTGTTTTGCAGTTAGTTTAGGTAACATAGCATAAATCATTAAATTATTGATTTTTTGTTTTTTCAAATAAAGTAATTGACTTTCAGTATTGGTAAGATTTTTAGAGTATTTGAGAAAAACATCCAAATTTTTTCTTTCAGAAGATGCAATTTCCCATTCTTCCCAACCAAGTTCATCAATAATGACTGGTTTAACAAAGATGAGTCTAGGATTATATGCTATTTTAGCAGCTTTAGATCTGTCGTTTGATTTGAGTTCTGAGTAAATACAAATAAAAAAATCATCATTATATTCAAAATGTTGAACCTTTGACTCCTTTTTTATATTTTCAATAAATTTTTTCTTCCTTTTTTCATCACCCTGAATAATTCCAGAAGCAACAAAATAAATTCTCCCTTTCTCTTCGTAATAATTATGTGAGTAAAAATATAATTTAACCTTAAATTTATTAGTTCTATAATTATAAATATTCCATTTTTCTCTAACTCTTATCTTTAATGCCCACATATAAAAATATAGGAATATTCCGATATATAAATTTAACTTACAAAAATTAAATAATCATCAGTTCTCACTTAACCAGATTCAAACAATAGCTGATGAACGTGGTAGGTCATGAAAGTCACTCAAGTACATCTTCTATCTCATCTAAGTCCTCAATGATTTCTTGTAAATGTTTTCTTTCGAATACTGCTGCTTCGCGAAACTCTTCCATATCCTGCTCGGCGTGATGAAAGCCAGCAAGAATGAATCCCAAACTAAGATCTCGAATCCTACTTCCCCACATCTCAGGTTCTGATTGAAGAACACGCTCCAATTTAGGAATATCCTCTTCTAGTACTTTTAAGAGAGCATCTAACTTTATGAACTGTGAATTCACTCTTTCAGCCCAGTCAGGAATTTTGTCAATATGACACTTGTGAAGTGTGTTCAAATGTTCTGTAATTTTATGAGCATCTATTAGCTTTCTGAGAGTTTGATCATACTTAATTATCTGGTCAAGCATAACTCTAGCTTGTTGTTTTTGAGAATCAGTCTCTAAACTAAATTGAGCAATAACTTGAGTTAACAAAATCATTAACTGATCAATATACCAAAAAGTATGTTTCATGCCACAAATACATCCTGTTCAATTAATAAATCTTTGTTATCGAAACCTTTTTATAAACTCAATCACTTCTTCCTCTAGTGGAAAACGAAATAGTTTTTCTTGGAACTGCAGGAAATCTTTCTGTTGTATCTAAGAATTTAAGAAAAGGAGGAGGAATAATAGTTCGCTGTGGAGAAGTTCAGATTCACATAGACCCAGGAGCAGGAGCTTTAAGAAGTGCAGCAGAAGCAAATGTAAACTTAAGAGAAAATACAGCTGTTTTAGTTTCTCATGCTCATTTAAACCACTGCAACGATATAAACGCAGTACTTGCAGCGATGACACACAATAATTTAGATGTAAAAGGAATTCTAATCGGCAACGAAAGTCTATTAAGAGATCCTACAGTATCAGTTATGACAAGGTTTGCGGAATCTTGCGCAGAAAAAATAATTTTAGCAGAACCTGGCAAAAAAATAGCAATAGAAGAAGTAGAAATAGAATTCTTGAAAACAAAGCACAAAGATTCATCAATCGGATTCAAAATAAAAACTCCAAAATTTGTATTAATTTATACTGGAGATACTGCTTATGACAGAGAAATCATAGACCAATATTTGCAAAGCGATATTTTAATTCTCAATGTTCCTTTTCCGTTTGGAGCTCAGGAACATTTGTTGAACAGCGACGATGCAGTCAATATTTTAAAGTTCGTCAAACCTCAGGTTGCGATAATAACCCATTTTGGAAGCAAAATGATTTCTGCAAGTCCAATATATGAAGCAAGAGAAATACAAAAACAAAGCGGAGTACCAACATTAGCCGCAGAAGATGGAATGCACATCGACCCTATGGCGTATTCTAAAGAAAGAACTCAAAAGATGGTTGATTTCTTGGCGAAAGAAAAACCAGCATAGATTTTTTTCAATCCATTAGATTTAAATAACAATAGTTAATAATCAGAATAAACATTAAAGGAGGATTTAACATGACACACGAATTACCAAAAATACCATATGCATACGATGCATTAGAACCATTTATAGACAAGCAAACTATGGATATACATCACACAAAACATCACAAAACTTACATCAACAAATTAAATGCTGCTTTAGAAGGACATGAAGACTTAAAGAAAAAACCAGTTGAAGACTTGCTTAAAAATTTAAGCGCAGTTCCTGAAGCGATAAGAACAGCAGTGCGAAATCATGGAGGAGGACACCATAATCATTCTTTATTTTGGCAAATGATGGCTCCAAAAGCAGGAGGAAACCCAACAGGAGTAGTTGCTGAAGAAATAAATAAAAAATTCGGAAGCTTTGAAAAATTCAAAGAACAATTCTCAAATTCTGCAGTTGGAGTATTCGGAAGCGGATGGGCATGGCTAGTCTGGAATGGAAAAGAACTCGAAATTGTAAACACGCCAAACCAAGACAGTCCTCTAAGCAGTGGAAAAACACCTTTACTAGGAATTGATGTATGGGAGCATGCGTACTATTTAAAAAATCAAAACAGAAGAGCAGACTATGTTACTGCATTTTGGAACGTAGTTAACTGGAAGCAGGTTGAAGAAAATTTAAAGAATGCGAAGAAGTGACAACAAGTTTATAAATTACATCTAGTGGAGATAATTCAAATGACCAACAATCTTGAATCAAGAATAGAAGAATTAAAAGAACAAGCAAAAAGAAGAAACATCGGACAAAAAGCATATTTGGTTTCTACGGAACTGGGAATACCACAATCTTTTGCGGGCGTTGGAGCTGGAGCTAGGAGCAGAAAAAAGTTTACTAGTGGAAAATTGAAAGTATCTTTCGGCTGGGACTGTGATGTTTTTGTTTCATATAATGGTGAAACTGTTTTTTACCAAGATTCTAAGTACGAACTTAAATGTTATAAACCTGGTTATTGGGAACGTTTAATAACCGAATTCTATAAGCAAGCGCAAGAAGCATCTAGAGTCAGAGAAACTAACGAAGCAAGAGAAGTTAAAGAGACAAATGACAGAAAATTGACTGAAGAAGCAAAACGTTTTGGATTGTGATACTAAAAAATTAAAAATTCATAACTTAACTTAAATAATAAACTCTTTTCTGAAAATCAGTTATCCTAGTTCAACATCAAAAAAGTTTAATTTTCCTTTCAAAGGAATTTCATTCTTAAGCAGGCAATATTCTTAGTCCTTCTTTTTCAGGTATTATTTTAACTTTACTGTTAGATTTTAAATGATATTTCTGTGTTAATTCCTTAGGAAATCTAAAACCTAAACTTAATCCCCATTTTGATATTTGTGCATAATACGTCTTTATTTTTCTGTACTTTTCAGCGACGTTGTGCAATTGTTTCATATCTACAATTTCTTCTCCACATTCAGAGCATTTAAAATAACTATACCCAACTCCTTCAGGAGTTTCAGCATTTAATTCTTGCATTAAAACATTGCATTCATTGCATTTTTTCATTTTTCACCACCTTTCACTTCTATTGTGAAAATAACTATTTTCAAACCTCTTATTTCACCAACACAAATTAAACTTCTCTTTCTGCCTTGCTTTACAAATTTCACTCTATCGTTGCCAAAATATTTTATTCTTCCACCACTAATTGTGTCTTCTATTCTGTCAGGAGTTATTCCCCTCTCCAGAGCCCTCCTGAAGACGTGATGCCTTATTTCTACATCATACTTTGTTCTATCCATTCGACCTCTTAATATCAATTAATATCTTTTGATATTTAAAACTTCCTATTTCATCTCTTCATGAAATATTATTTCATGCAATAATTTAAAGTCATATTCTTTTAACAATTCAAGTATTATTTTATTGAACTCTTCTCTATAACTTTTTGACTGTGAAGAGTAAAATTTTTCTAGAAATTTTTTATCTGCATTTTTTAGTTCTTCCAACATTCTTTCTTTAATGTATTTTGATAAATTTATATGCTCTATGAACAATCTTCTAGTTCCTGTTTTATAAATTGAATCCAAGACTTTTTTGATTTCATTTTTATTTGCAACAAAATGTGGAAGCAAAGGTCCTAAAAAAGCATAAGTTTGTATTCCTTCTCCATTTAATTTTTTCAAAGTTTCCAGTCTTGCACTAACTGGAGGAGCAAATTTCTCAAAATACTTGCTGATTTTATCATCTGTTGAAGTGATAGTCAAACCAACATCTACATTTTTTAATTTTTTAAGTATTGGAATAACATTTAGAATAAGAGGGGATTTTGTTAAGATTGAAACTTCTCCTTCAAAACCATAATCTGCTAATACTTCTAAACATTTAGTTGATAATTTGTATTTTGCTTCTAGCCCTTGAAATGGGTCTGTAACTGAGCTCAAAAATATAACTTTTCCTCTTCCTTTATCTTTGAGCTTTTTTATTTCTTCTTTTAATAATTCAGAAGCATTAATTTTGACATAAACATAATTTCCCCAATCACTGATTTTTTTGTCTACAAAACGCCCCATAAAACTAGCATAGCAATAACTGCAGCCAAAACTACATCCAGTATAAGGATTAATTACAAAATCACACTCAGGAAGTTTAGATGGTACGAGAATACTTTTCGCAGTAATTTCTTTCACTTCTAAATTTTGAGCAAACATGATTTTATAATACTCTGAATAAATTTAAATCTTTCTCCCTTTTTAACTATATTTCCACCTCAAAAAAGTTTAATTTTCCTTTCAAAGGAAGTTCTTTTAATCGCTGAGCATCTTCGACAACAAAGCCATACAGTTTTCCAGGCCAATCATGTCCTTTAGCGAAATGTTTGTCTGAGTCTTTCTCAAACTCTTCCAAAGAATCATATTCTTTCACATCAACAACTTTAGCTTTTCCAACAATGCATCCAGTTGGCAAATCTTTAAAACCTAATCGTTCCATCGCTTTAAAGTTAGAAACTTTTGAAGCGTGAATTAAAAATTCTCCTCTGAAATTAGTTCGCCATGTTCTAATCTCTAAAGTTTTTCTTCCAGAAACTATTAGTTCCGCCCATGGTTGCTTTAAAGAGAGGGCTTTCATTTTTTATAATATATTCTGATAAATTCATCTCTGTCCATTTCTATTTCATCTAGAATTTTGTTTAACAGCCCTCTGCCAATGTCTTTTCCACTATGAATTGGAACAACAGTTGTTCTGCCATCAGGATGTTCATAAAATCTGTGGCTTCCTTTTTGTCGAATAGCAACAAAATCTTGTTTTTCTAAAAATTTACATAGCTCTAAAGCAGAAAGTAAAGGTAATTTGCTCATGCAGCCACTTCAATTTGTTGTACTCCAACGAATTTAAGTTCGTCAATTTTTGACTTTTTTTGTTTTTGAACTTCTAAGCATAATTCTACTGCTTCTTGTACATTATTCATTAATTCATCTAAAGTGTCTCCTTGTGTGTGGCATCCCTTAAGCTCAGGAACACTACCTACAAAAATTCCATCTTCATCTTTTTCGATTACCACGCTAAAAGTTCTTTTCATATCTTCTCTTAATATTTTGAGATATTTAAATCTTCTCCTATTTTAGTTGAGGATAATAATAAAGTATAATAATAGCCTCAACTAAATTGTAAAAGACAAAATATTTTATAACTTAGTTTTGTCTTTTACTATTTTTTTATTTTATACATTTAACAAAAAC
>CAYHXI010000087.1:0-6394 GCA_964360565.1 uncultured Methanosarcinales archaeon
AACGACTAACTACCCACTACTAACTACAAACTATTCAAGGGGGTTAAAATGAGTTTATCAGAAGTTCCACAATTGTTTTTCGGAGTGAATGCATCAGTTGAATTGTTAGCTGCTTTAGCTGCATTTTTAATAACTTTCTTCGGCTTCAAAGTATACAATTATACTTCAGAAAGAAAATATTACTGGTTCAGCGCAGCATTTGGATTAATCACAGTATCTTTTTTAGCAAGCTCAGTTGTACATCTATTAATATATCTTAATTTTAGAGAGAGCTCTACAGAGTTATTCAATTTGATAGGGACGGGAGTAGTAAGTTTTTATGTACTTTTACTCATAACTGCATATCAACTTCTTTTAGCAGTTGCAACAGATACGCACAATAAGAGACTTATGCTCTTTATTATGCTTCTTTCATTCACTTTAATATTCACCTCTTCAAAAGTTTGGGATACTTTCTTAATAGTTGCTTTTATCACAACTTTATTCATTGCAATTAACTTTTTTGAAAAATTTACCAAGAGAACAACAGGCATTTCTCTTCTAACTTTTCTTTCTTTTGCTTCTTTAGCAATTGCTCACGGATTATTTGTATCAAAAATAATATTTCCAAATTTCATCAATTTATTTTATGTAATAGGTTATTTTATGATAATATTTAGCTACGCATTATTGTTATTTGGAATGTTAAGGGTTCTTTTACTAAAACCCGTTATGGTGAAAAATGAACGCAAGAAGAAATAAGCTCGAGATTATTCACGATATTCTTCGAGCAGTGCAGGACAAGGGAGGAATAATAAAACCAACTCACTTACTTTACAAGTCAAATCTTTCTCATCAAAGAATGAAAGAATACGTTGAAGAATTGAAGCAAAAGAATATGTTGAGAGAAGAAATGCAGGAAGATGACAGACACATGTTCATGCTTACCGACCAAGGCTTTGAATTTTTAGCAAACTATAAAAAACTGAGAGAATTCACAGATATGTTTGGACTATGAAAACAACAGACCCTTTACCAAAAGAATTGTATGATATTCTAGCTTGTCCCGACGATAAAGGAGACTTAAAATACACTAAAGACAAGAACGGTCTTCAGTGCCAAACATGCAAATTCGTCTTTCCAATAAGAGAAGGAATACCAATTCTACTGCCGAAAGAGATGCAGGAGAAGAAATGAGTGAAAAAAAGTTAGTCCAAGAATGGTATACTTTGAAAGTAGACGAGTCCAAACTAAGAAATGCTAAAGGCATATTTAAGTGCATAAATGAGTTTGTAACAGAGCAATGCGGATTAGAAGTCCTTGTTAATGGAGGAACGTTATTAATTCATGATTCCAGCCCAGGTTCTTATCCTTATGGAAATCCAGATGGAGAAACAGTTCATATTCCAATCGCGATTTATCATTTAAATGACTGTACTTTGAAATTATGGGGATATAGCACACGCAATAACTATGGAGATAGATTTCAAATCAGTATTTTCGGAGAACAAAAAAATGTTCAAAAACTCACTCTAGCATTAGATGAATTGTTAACATATTCTGAATTAGAAAAGTATGAAAAAAAGTAGTTAATAATTTTATTTTTCTCTTTATCGCTTTCTTATTTTCTAGTCTTTTCGTCACAGTAATTTTTGCAGAATGAGGACTCGCAGAGTCCGAATTCGCAAAAATTAACGAAACATTTATATACTTAAAGATATTTTAAAATACTTAAGAAGGATTTATATCAACCAAAGAGATATCATAAAATATCTTACGCTTGTTTGATAAAAAATTGTTGGCGGCGCAACCGGCCTCATCTTTAACACCCAATATTCCCGACCAAAGGATTGCTAGTTCTGCGCCGCTAACTTTTTTAAATCCCTTAAATATCAAGAGCCACATGAAAAAAACAAAGCAAAATGAAAACAAGAAGAATATTATTGACGATGTCAGAAGAATTATACAAAAAGCTTTTAGAACATCAAGAAGGACAAGGATATCTTACTATTCAGGAACTTATAAATCAAATGCTAAGAAATAAGTTGATGAAGCCTTGATTTTCTTTTTCATATAGTTTCATCCGCAACCTTAATAAACTTCAAATACTACAACTACTTTAAAGAGGATGATAATATGCACGACCAAACTGCTTTAGTTTTATTTGCTTTAGTAGCAATAATTGCTTTATCAACACTAGTTTTATTTCCACCTACAATAGAAGCTAAATTAACTGGAATGAAAACTATTGCTGTTCAAAAGCCAGGCTGGATTCCTGGAAGTGTTGTATGCCCTGCAAAGCAGGAGTTTGTCTGCGGCTCAGACCTTAAAATTTACGACAACGAATGTTTTGCTTTAAACGCAAAAGTTAAAGTATTATACAAAGGAAAGTGCAAGTAAAATGTCGAAGCATCACAAACATATAAGCCTATTAGTTTCTTTTGTTTTAATAGTGGGAATAATGTCCAGTTTTTATTTGATGTCCTCTCTAAGCTCAACTCCATTAACAAGCTTCAGCGTAGCAAGAGCGATTAATTTAGGAGACTATGTCAAGAATTCTTTAGGAGTGCAAAACATAGACTATGCTTCACCAAGTGAAAATAAAGATTGTTTTAATTCTGCAAAAGAAACATTCTCAGCTTTGCTTTTATTAGAGCCAAAACAAATAGAAAAATATGATGTGCCTGGAAAAAATGGATTTGCCCATTTTGTTTACACTGGAGCATATGACGTTGGAGTAATTAAAATAAAGAAAAATGCCAACCTTGTAGAGTTATCAACTTCTGAAGAAAAATTAGTATTTGCAAAATACGCAGACCAAAAAAGAACAATTGGACTTAACTTATCTTTAAAAGGAATATTAACTGAAAGTACATTCTCAATAACTGAAGGAATTCTCAATTCAGATGGAATGAAGTGTGAGTTTAAGTGAGAAAAAAAAGTCTACACTAAATAACCTTTATAAACATCCCCCAGCTATTCTTAATACATGGACAAATTCAAATTCCTAGAAAACATTACTGAAGCAGATTATGCTTTTGAAGCGTTTGGAAAGACGTTGGCAGAACTTTTCGAAAACTGTGCTTTAGCAATGACTGGGCTGATGATAGATGTGGCTACAATAGAGCCAAAAATAAAAAAAGAACTTGTTTTTAGAGGCGAACAGCCCGAAAAATTGTTGTTTGATTTTTTACAAGAATTAATCTATTTTAAAGATGCAGAAGTATTATTTTTCTGCCAATTTCACATAATAGAAAAGAAGATTGAAGACGAATACGAAATTAAGATAGTAATGGAAGGCGAAGAAACAAATCTTGAAAAACACAAATTAGGAGTTGATGTTAAAGCAGTTACTTATCACAAATATGAAGTTAAGAGAGAAAAAGACAGATGGAGAGCACAAATCGTGCTGGATGTATAAATGCCCAGAAGCGAAAAAACATACGAAGAATGGATGAAAGATGTAAAAAAAATAGATGAGGTTAGATGGGAGCTTTCTAAAACTGCAAAAGAAGGTATGCTTGTTCCTGCAAAAATATATGCAACTGAACACATCTTAAAAGAATTAGACAATACTGTTTTTGACCAGCTGAGTAATGTAGCAACTCTTCCAGGAATACAAAAGCATGCTCTTTGCATGCCTGACGCGCACTCAGGATATGGATTTCCAATAGGAGGGGTAGCAGCATTCGACCCGAAAGAAGGAGGAGTGATTTCTCCTGGCGGGATTGGTTTTGATATTGGGTGCATCCATCCAAAGACAAGAGTGAATTTAGAGCATGGAACTTGGCTGAGAGCAGAAGAATTAGATAAATGGAAAGATAAATTAAATCTTCCTTTGTTCGACCACAAAACAGCAAATCACAAAAACGTAGAATTATTGGTTCGTTTGGAGAGCAAAAGAGATGAAAAAATATATGAAATAAAGACAACAACTGGAAGAATCTTAAGAGTCACAGGAGAACATCCGATACTTACTAAAGAAGGATACATAAAAGCAGAAAGCATAAAAGAAACAGATAAGGTTTTAGTTCACGGATTCAAAGGCATAGAATACCAAGTTCCCAGTTCAGAGAAAATCTTAGACCAAAAAGATATTGAAAAAACACTAGATAAATTAAACAAAACAAATAAAGGAAGTGCAAGAACTCAAATAATAAATTTTTTGAAAAAAATAAATCTAATCGAATTAAGATATGACTCGAAAAAGCTGCCGATTTTGCTAAAATTGATGGGTTTCATTCTTGGTGATGGAGTTATCACATTCATCAAAGGAAAAACAGGACATATTCACTTCTATGGAAAAAGTGAAGATTTGGAAGAGATAAAAAAAGAGTTAGAACAAATAGGAATAATTTCTAAAGTGTATAGCAGAATGAGACATCATAACATAAAGACCCATTACGGAGTTTCAGATTTTGATTTTAAAGAATTTAGAATTGTTGTTCATTCAACAGCATTCGCAATGTTGTTAGTAACATTAGGAATGCCTTACGGCAGAAAAACTGAGAAACAATATAGAGTGCCAAAATGGATAATGAATTCTCCCAAATGGCAAAAGAGATTATTCATAGCATCATTTTTTGGAGCTGAGTTAGCAACGCCTAAAACTTTTGATAGTTATAACTTTTATGACTTACAGCTCAACATGAATAAAAGCATAGAACTGAAAGAAAATGCAATAGATTTCTTAAACGACATAAGATTATTACTGTACGATTTGGGAGTTGAAAGCAGAGAGCCAGTATATGTAGAAGGAAATAATTATCAAGGAAAAATATCAAATACTTTAGGATTTAGGTTTCTAATTCCAGGAAATCCTAAAAACTTAATCAAATTTTTCGAAGAAGTAAGCTATGAATACAACAAAGAAAAAAGAAAAATAGCCAGCTTAGCAGCAAATTACTTGAGATTAAAACAAGAGCACATACAAAAAAGATGGAACATAAGACAGAGAGCGAAAGAAATGTACGATTCGGGAATAAATCCTTCGGAAATAGTTGAAGAACTCAAAACAGATTTTGCTGGAAAGCACTTCATAAGACATTCTATTTATGACAGACAAATGCTGCTCCCTCGAGTTACTCTTAAATTTGAATCTTTTGCAAAATATCAAGAACAAGCTTGTGGAGATGATGGTTTTATCTGGGATGAAATACAAGAAATTAGAACACTATCTTACTCAGGTTCAGTTTACGATTTAACAGTCAACGATGAAAATCAGAATTTCATTGCAAATAATTTAGTAGTTCATAACTGCGGCATGCGCTTAATCCGAACCAATTTAACTCTTAAAGAAGTCGAGCCTAAACTAAAAGAATTAGTTGATTTATTGTTCAAACTTGTTCCCGCAGGAGTTGGGAGAAAAGGATTTGTCGACCTCTCAAAAAAAGAATTAGACAATGTCATGATAAAAGGAGCAGAATGGTGTGTTGAAAATAAATATGGTTGGAAAGAAGATTTAGAACATATTGAAGAGAGTGGAAAAATAAAAGATGCAGACCCAAGCAAAGTTTCAGATAAAGCAAAAAGCAGAGGGATACAACAATTAGGAACTTTAGGAAGCGGCAACCATTATCTAGAAATTCAAGTAGTAAAAAAAGAAAACATGTTCAGAAAAGATATCGCAGAAAAATTCGGAATCAATAAAGAAAATCAAATAGTCATAATGGTGCATTGCGGAAGTCGAGGGTTCGGCCACCAAATCGGAACAGACTATTTGCAAAAATTCTTAGAAATCATGCCTAAATATGGAATAACTATTTTAGACAGAGAGCTCGCTTGCGCTCCGCTAAACAGTCCTGAAGGGCAAGACTACTTTAAAGCTATGGCCTGCGGAGCAAATCTTGCAATGGCAAACAGACAAGTGATTACTCATCAAATCCGAGAAGCATTTAGACAGATATTCAACAAAGACCCTAAAGAAATGGATATGGGAGTAATATATGACATCTCTCACAACATCGCAAAATTAGAGAAATGGAAAGTCGACAACAAAGAAAAAGAATTAATCGTACACAGAAAAGGAAGCACGCGTTGTTTCGGCCCCTCAAGAAAAGAAATGACCGGGTTGTACAAAGAAACCGGCCAGCCAGTTATTGTCGGCGGAAGCATGGAAACAGGAAGCTATCTTTTAGTTGGTGCGGATGACAGCTCAGAAACATGGGGAAGTACAATGCATGGAAGCGGAAGAACCATGTCTCGAACTAAAGCAAAAAGTTTAGTCAGCGGAGAAAAACTTCAAAAAGACATGATGAAAAAAGGAATTTATGTTAAAGCAATTTCTATGCCAGGACTTGCAGAAGAAGCTGGGCTTGCATACAAAGACATAAATGAAGTCGTCGACACAATGGAAATCGCAGGAATTTCTAAAAAAGTAGTTGCATTAAAACCGATTGGAAACGTGAAGGGGTAG
>CAYHXI010000088.1:0-6316 GCA_964360565.1 uncultured Methanosarcinales archaeon
TATTATCCTAAGTCATGGATATTGATAAAAAATAAATGAAAAATTTTCTTTTAGTCGTTCCTAGATTTGCAAGAGTTGGCGGTTTTTATAACTTTCCTCTTGGTTTGGCTTATATTTCTTCCTCATTAAAAAGCAAAGGCTTTAACGTTTATTGTCTTAATTTGTGTCATACCGACGAGCCATTGGAGATAATTCTCGGCCGATGGATAAAAGATAAAAATATTGATGTCTTGGGCACCGGCGGAATGTCTCAAAATTGGGATGTGGTAAGCGCGGTTTTAAACACGGCAAAAAGCGTAAAGCCGGATATTATTACGGTTGTCGGCGGAGCTATTGTTGTTTCCGACCCTGAACTTGCTCTAAAAACTATGCGGATTGATTTTGGGGTTATTGGCGAAGGGGAAGTTACTATGCTGGAATTGGCTGATTATCTTTGTCGGAACGAAGATCCAAAAAACATAGATGGAATTGCTTATTTGGACAAGGGTAAAAATGAAGTCATTGTTAATCGCAACCGAGTCCGCGTCAACAACCTAGATGAACTTCCCTTTCCCGACTATGTTGGATTTGAATTTGATCAGTGGAAATCACTGATAAGATTTTCCGGAAACTATGCCACCTTAGATAAGTATGATGATCTTAATTATGTTCAAATGCTCGGCTCGCGGTCATGCCCTTTCAGTTGCACTTTTTGCTTTCACCATATGGGACAAAAATACAGCGAACGATCTTTGGACAGTATCTTCAAAGAAATTGATTATTTGGTGGAAAAACACAATGTTAACTTCTTCTATTTTTTGGACGAACTGCTTTCGGCTAATCCGACAAGGCTGATGGAATTTGCCCGACGCATAAAAAATTACCCTATTTACGGCTGGGCTGGTTCATTCAGGGTAACCGACACAACGGTTGAAAGATTAAAAACTTTGAAAGATTCCAAGCTGGCGCTAATGGGTTATGGTATTGAGAATACAAATGACTCCATATTGAAAAGCATGAACAAGAGAATCACCAAAGCGGAAATTGAAAGAGCTCTTAAGGCGCATCACGAAGTTGGTTTATTTTGCACGGGAAACATAATTCTCGGCGATCCGGCTGAAACAAAAGAAACCCTAAAAACTTCTGTTGATTATTGGCTTAGCCATCCGCAATACAATCTCAATTTGATTTTTCTGATGCCCATTCCGGACTCAAAAATTTACAGGCTCGCTTTAGAAAAAAATTTGATAAAAGATAAATTAAAACACATCCGAGACGGGTTTCCCATGGTTAATCTTACCGCAATAAGCGACAAAGAGTTTTATAAATTTCAAAGCCGAATAATGTGGATGAAGCATAAATACCAACAAATGCGAGAAGGAGAATTGATTGGAGTAAAAAGAGCAGGTGAATTTAAAAACAAAAGAAAATACCTCGTTAGCGTTAAATGCCCTTTTTGCGAACATATAACTGAACACTTGGCGCTGGAAGATGACCGCTCTTGGTTTTATGCGTCTCTTTGCGATCATTGCGCCAGTATAAGCAAGGTAAAAGCAATTGAAGTTTTTTCCGAAAACAAAAACTGGCTTAACCGCCGATTAAATTATTTTTCTATGTTTCTTATGTCTTATTTTGCCAGATTTAAATTTTACCGAAACAACCGAGTGGCGATTATAAAAATATCTAGAAAAATAAAAGAATATACTATCTTTTTACATGATTTTAGAAAAAAAATTATCAATTTTATTTCTCATCCCAAGGAAAATTACTCAAATTGGTATTTCTTAAAATATCATATTTTAAAATCTCTTTATAAACTTGATTCTAAATTCCCTATTGCCATTATAAGATTCAACAGAAAAAAAACGCCTGGCTCGGACATGTTTAATTGGTCTCTATATAACATTTATTACCGGGGTGAAATCAAAAAAGTCTCCAAAAACTACACATTAACCCTTAAAGAGAATGACTATATCTTTAAGAATAACAAATTAATACAAAGGAATCAGAAAATTAAGCCATTGCATCCAAATTACAGACTTGTCTACGAAACGATTGTTCAATTAAACCCCAAATCGGTTTTTGAAATTGGGTGTGGCAACGGCATTCATTTAAACAATTTGCAATTACTACTGCCTAACGCTAAGCTATACGGTATTGACCGATCCAAAGAGCAACTTGATTTTTTGCATGAAAGTTATCCTTTTTTAAAAGCAGATATAAAAGTTTCCGATGCAACAATCCACTTTCCCCAAGAATGGAATGGTAAGTTTGAAGTGACCTTTACTCAAGCGGTAATTATGCACATACATGATAAACATTCGCATCTTGTAGCCATATCCAATTTATTTAATATAGCCAATAAATATGTCATTTTAATGGAAAGGTGGAAAAATCATAATTTTATGGACGATATAAAGAAATTGCAAGAAAAAAAATTGATAAAATGGGAAAAAATTTATTTTTATTACAAATTATTAGAAGAAACCAGCAAACCACACTTGATGATTTGTTCTAAAGTACCATTAGAATATCCCGAACTGACAGATTATAATATGCTGCCTAAAAATTAATCAGATGGATCAAAAATTGAGATGAAAAAAACAATTAAAAATCTTGTAATCGGATCAGAGGGGTTTGTTGGCACCGCGCTATGCGCATATCTTGAAAAAAGTGGCGAAAGCGTAATTCATTTTGATATCAAAAAAACAAAAAAAGAAGATGGGAGGACTGCCATTTTACCACTTCAAGAATTTGACCGAGTTTATTTTCTCGCTTGGGATGTAGGTGGAGCAAAATATCTATACAGAGACAATACCCAACTGCATCAGTTAAACTGGAATGTGGATCTTTTAAGAAACATTATGCCCCAATTGCAAAAACATAAAATACCTTTCGTTTTTGTGTCAAGCCAACTTGCAGAAGAAACAGACACTGTGTATGGCTCAACAAAAAAATTGGGAGAATTGTGGACAAAACAAATAGGCGGAATATGCGTTCGATTATGGAATGTCTATGGAGTTTTAGAAGAAACAACAGAAAAAAGTCATGTTATTGGCGACTTTGTTCATCAAGCTATCACTAATGGCAAGATAAAAATGATGACTACGGGCGAGGAAAAACGTCAATTTATCCACATACAAGATGTCTGCGAAGGGCTTCATCGTGTTTTGGAAAATAATCTTAATGATACTGTCTACGATCTAACCTCTTTTGAGTGGTCTTCAGTAAGGTATGTTGCTGATATTATCGGAAAATATGCAAATGCAAAAATAATTCCTGGCACCTCAAATGGCTCAATAAGAAATATCGCAATAATAAAAGGCAAACCTCCCGGCTGGACTCCTAAAATAATTCTTGAAGAAGGCCTTAAGATGATGGTAAACGAAGCAAAATTGTCTTTTTCTTATACTAAGAAAAAATTTTAATATGGCATTGCAACTTGGTACAAATATAGAAAAAAAGATTGCAGACAAAATACGTGGCAATATAGCTCGTATCGGTGCTTCGGTTAACGAAATTATTGATTATAAAAACTGCAAAGTAACTGACATAAACATAATTGATGGCGGTTTTGGATGTATAAGAAAATGGAGAGATATTAAATCAATAAATACTATCGTGAAAACAGCAAAGAGACATATTAAACAGAAGATTATGCACCTGAAATACGGAGAAAAAATATGCAGAGATTGGAAGACTATAATTTTAGATATGCATACGGCCTATAAACATGAAGAACTAATACACAAGTTTGACGCTAGTATATCCAGTAATATTTTAGAACATTCATTTAACCCTATACTTTTGTTGCTAAACTTTTATTTCATTACAAAAAAAGAAGGCTATCAATATCATGCAATCCCTCATTATAAATACACTTATGACATGTACAGAAAACCAACACTCATTGAGCATATGCTAGATGATTTTGTAAATAAAACAGGTGCAGAGGACACGACACACAATGATGACTACACAAGGCTAGCGATTATAAAACATGGATATCCAAAAAAATTCCATACTAATTATCCTGTAGCCTACCCAGTTATACATTTTCATGTTTTTGACGAAAACAATACCCAAGAACTATTTAAATTAATGTTTGAAGATGTAACAAATGATATCCTTTTAACTAAAATATTTTCTGACAATGTGGTGATATTCAAAAATAGCCTTAACAAAAATTTTATAAACAAATATAGAAAAACTATTTTGGAATATTCTGAAAATTTTTTGAAATAACATTATGCTAAAAAAAATATATTCTTCACTTAAAAAAACATTGCCCGTTAGTTTAAAAAAGAGGTTATTGAACATCAGGCCAAATATTACGCAAGCATGGTTTCCTGCAAATCCAAACCTAGAAAAAGGAAGGGTTCTATTGATAACTGTAGGTGATGGTTTTAACCAAGAAATAATGAGGGCTTCGACTCTTTTGGTACTAGGCTATGCTCATGGCTGGGCGGAGACTTGTGGTCCAGTTAAATTAGTTTGGGAAAAAAATATAGTAAAAGAATTGTCTTGTCATGATAATCCAATTGTTTACACCAATATCTACAATTATATAAATTGGGATAAACAACAAATAAAAACTCTTAGAAATTTTGATACCTACGCCTTTGTTAATGTTCACCCAAGAAAATATAAGGAATTTATCCAAAAAAATCCACTAATAAACCACGATGATCCATTTTTCTACGGGAGTTACGATGAGGCTTACGATAAATTAATAAATAGCGAACCATCCTTAGTATGTAGCTTTGGTGGTAATGCTGCCTGGAAATGGTACGAGGGGTGGATAGAAGACGGTTTGCGTTTTGAATTTATAAAAATGGCGGCTGATCCTTGTTATTATTATCCTGATCCGTTAGATGGAAAATATAAACATATCAAGATGGCCTACGTTGGCGGATACTGGCCGGACAAGGCACAAGCCTTTGATATGTATCTTCGCCCATTTGAAGACATACTGCATACCTATGGTTATGGTAACTGGCCTTATAAACACTATGATGGAAAATTAGACACAAAAGAAGAACGCCAACTTTATTCAAGCGCTGGTTTAGTACCCTTAATTACTCATCCAACCGGTTGGGATATGGCCGAAGTAACTGAAAGATATTTCAAAGCGCCTGCCTGCAAGGCCTTTTGTATTGCTGATCAAAATCCTGGTTTAACAGATGTATTTTCAAAAGATGAAATGATTCAAGCCGAAAATCCGGAGCATTTCAAATTTTTAGTAAATAATTATCTGCAAGGAAAAATTGATGTTGAATATTGGAAGAAAAAAGGCTATGAGGCGGTTATGAGTCGTCATTTATATAAACATCGAGCTCTGCAAATTAGAAAAATATTGGAAAATTAAAATTACGCTTAACAAATGGTATGAAAAAAAGAAAAATTTTATTAGTAACTACCAATACAGAGAGAATTGATATAAATAATGTTAGCAAAGAACACAGAAAAGACAGGATAATCGAAGATGACACTTCCCACTACCCCTTAGGTCTAGCATATCTTCATTCCGCCGCAGAAACAGCCGGCAATGAATTACGGACACTATTTTTAAATAATCGTAGTGATCAACATTGTTTTAACGAGATAAGGGAATCTTTAGAATTTTTTTTGCCAGAAGTGATCGGTTTTCAAATGCTTACCCAAAACAGAGTCAGTACTTACAGAATGATTGAGTATATTCACGAAAAACATCCACAAATCAGAATAATTATTGGTGGCATTCATGCAACTCTTATGTATAAGCAGATAATTGAAAAATATCCTTATATTATAGCCATTCTTGGCGAAGGAGAGGTTACTTTACCTGAACTGGTGAATGAATTGTTTAAACCTGAGCCGAATTTAGGTTTTATAGATGGTATCGCTTTTATTAATAATAGGGCAGTTACGAAAACAAACCCAAGAAAATTAATTGAAAACCTGGATAATATCCCATTTCCAAAACATGAGATTTTTTTTACTAAAAAACGCACGGCCGGCTCCATAATGACCACTCGGGGCTGTCCATTTAATTGCAGTTTCTGTTGTCTTGATTCAATTTCACGTCGCAAGGTAAGAAGCAGGTCTATTCTTAATGTAATAAAAGAAATAGAATGGATGATAAACAAATTTCCACAAATGGATAACATTTGGATACACGATGACACATTTTTTGTGGACAATGATCGAGTTATAGAATTTTGCGATGAAATAATAAAAAGAAAAATTAAAATAAAATTTATATGCAACGGAAGAATAAAACCGGTAAAAAAAGAAATGGTTAAAAAATTAGAGCAAGCTAATTTTAGTAGAGTCTTATTTGGACTGGAAAGTGGAG
>CAYHXI010000089.1:0-6303 GCA_964360565.1 uncultured Methanosarcinales archaeon
CAAAAAACTTTTTTGTAATTGTCCAACTTTAATCAGAGAAGACCAACCCAATTTAATAATAAAAAGAAAATTCAGAGCTTCTGCAGGAGAATTAGGCGTTGCTGATATCGCCGCTTTGCAAGAAGTTCAGAAAGGAAAATACATTCTTTACGAAGCCTATCAAGACACCAACTGTTTAATAGAACTTGATGAACAACCTCCAAACTCAATCAACCAAGAATCTTTTGAGACTGCCATTCAAGTTGCTAAGCTTCTCAACTGCAAACTTGTTGATAACGTACGAGTTATGAGAAAAACTATTGTGGATGGAAGCAATACTTCTGGGTTTCAAAGAACTTCTTTAATAGGTTTCAATGGTTTCATAGAAACAAAATCTGGGAAGGTCGGCATTCCTAATTTAATTTTAGAGGAGGACAGCGCGAGAACAATCAAAGAAAATTCAGATCACACTATTTTCAGATTAGACCGTTTAGGCATTCCTCTGTTGGAAATCTCAACCACTCCAGAGATTTATTCTCCTGAGCAGTGCAAAGAAGTGGCAGAATATATCGGCTTAATTCTAAGGTCGACAGGCAAAGCAAAGCGAGGTATAGGAACAATTCGTCAAGACTTAAACATCTCTATTAAAGAGGGTGCGAGAATAGAAATTAAAGGAGTTCAAGAACTAAGACTTCTTCCGCTTTATGTTGAACTAGAAGTTCTGAGGCAAAAGAATCTTCTAGAAATTAAATCTGAGCTGGAAAAAAGAAAAATAAATAATTTTTCTCCAACAATAGTGGATTTAACTCAAATAATTAAATCTTCAACTTCAACTATTATCAAATCAACTCTAGAAAAAGGAGGAGTTATTTTAGGAATCAAGTTAGAAAAATGCAAAGGTTTGCTGGGGAGAGAAATTCAGCCAAACAAAAGATTTGGAACAGAGCTAAGCGGGAGAGCAAAAGTAATTGCAGGAGTTGGAGGGATTATTCACTCAGATGAGCTCCCAAAATATGGAATTACTCAAGGAGAAGTTATCATGATAAAACAAGCTCTATCCTGCTCAGAAGAAGATGGGTTTGTTATTGTTGCAGACAAGAAAGACCGTTCAGAAAAAGCATTGAAGGTGGTTGTTGACAGAGCTAACGAAGCATTAAAAGGAATTCCTAAAGAAGTTCGTGGTCCAAATGAAGACGGCACAACTTCTTATCAAAGACCTCTTCCTGGAGCTGCAAGAATGTATCCTGAAACTGATGTTCCTAGCATAGAATTAAACAAAGAACTCCTTTCAAAAATAAAGCTTCCCGAACTGATAGATGTTAAATCTTTAAGATATCAAAAAGATTTTTCGCTGGCAAAAGATTTGGCGGATAAAATATCAAGGTCAGAACATTTCAAATTTTTTGAAAACTCAATTAAAAAGTCAAAAAATTTAAAGCCTTCTTTTGTTGCAGAAATTTTAGTTTCTTATACTCCTGAGCTTTTGAGAAATCATCCTGGCTCTGATCCTTTAAGAATCACAGAAGAACATTTATTAGAAATTTTTGAAGCATTAGATAAAGAAGAAATAGCGAAAGAATCTGTGCTTCCTATTCTTGTTGATATCAGCAAGAGCGGAGTTCTAGATTTGTCGAAGTACAAAACTTTGAGTGACGGAGAGTTAGAAAAAATTCTCAAAGATTTAGTAGATAAAAACAAAGGCCTACCCATTAATACTCTTATCGGCAAAGCAATGTCCGAACTTAGAGGCAAAGCTCAGGGGCAGAAAATAGTTGAGATTATTAAAAAATTAGTTAAATAAAAATTTAATAGACTTCTTCAGATTGTTCCAGTTTGAACATATTTAGCCATGAGTCGCTCAACAATAATTTTTGGAGCGAATCCTTTGCTGGAGCACAGTCGCATAAAATCGTCATATACTTTTCTATCAACTGTAAAATCTAAAGCCATTTTTTGCGGATCTTTTGGATATGCAGCCATTTACATCACCAACTCTATGAAATCAAAAGTTGTTTATAAATTGTTCGTTTAATTTTTCTTATTTATTACGCGCCCGGGAAGATTCCCACTAACCTTTTGCAAAAAGCTTAACCAAAAGCAATAGTGAGGGGCATTCGCTACGCTCAACCCCTCTCCTTGAACGCGCCCGGGAAGATTCGAACTCCCGATCTCCAGGTTAGGAACCTATCGCTCTATCCAGGCTGAGCTACGGGCGCAATTGGTTTATGGTTGATTATGATGTTTGATTATTTTTATTTTTTTTGTCGTTGGATTGAACATGGTGAAATCCAACTTGATGTTTTCTTTGCTCATTTCTTTTTTTAAAAGAAATGCGCGACTTCCAGGCTGAGCTACGGGCGCAATTACACACTTTCAAATACTTTGTTACCCACTACTTTTAAATACTTTATCTCAATAACTATGCTGATGAAGATTCATTCAGAATGGCCTTTAGAGCGTGAAATAGGAAGAAAAATTATTCATTTGCTTTCGTTATCTTATTTAGTTATTTATTTTGTTGTCAGTCATTATTTCAGTCACAAAGCTGCTTTACTGGCTTTATCTGGTCTATTAATTGTTCTAATAGAGTTAGAGTATGTTAGAATAGAACTTAAAGCAAAGCTTCCGATACTTTCTTATGTTTGGAAGCGTTACAGAAGACGTCATGAAGGCAAACATTTAGGGGGAGAAATATTTTTCTTATTTGGAACGATTATAGTTTTAGCTTCTTTCGATCTCAGAATAGCTGTTGCCGCTGTTTTAATGACTACATTTGGAGACTTAGTTTCTTCCATAGGAGGCAAACTAGGTACGTTAAGAATTCCTCGCAGAGAATTTAGAAGTTTTGAAGGAATGTTTGCTGAATTTATTGTTGACGTTCTTGTTGGATTTTATGTGGTTCGTACTTTATCTGGAGGGTCGGTTTGGTGGCTCACCTGGAGTGATATTTCTGGTTTTCCTCTATGGGGCGTTATTATTGGAATGGCGTTCACAGCCACTTTTGTAGAAACAATTGTTACTAAACTTGACGATAATTTATTGATTCCTTTGTTCTCAGGATTTGTAGGGCATGCATTATTAGTTCTGCTCGGTTATGCCACGTTTTAAGAATTAATTTACTTTAATTGATATCTTTCTTTCAATAAATTTTCTACTGCTTCAACTTTTTTGTATTTGGGTTTTCTCCCGTTGTATGCGCAAAGAGTTTTTGTGCATCCGGTGCATTCATATTGCTTCCATCTAACTCCTGGAGTTTCTGAAGAAATTATTCCATCTATTACTCTATACTCATGTCTATGCGTTTCTCTGCCTTGTAAAAAATTTGTCAATTGTTCAATTAAATCAGTTAAATTCATACGACACCCCTTTAATTTAGAGTGAATACTCAAATATATAAACTTTTATGTGGTGTAAACTATAAATGTACAAATTAAAGCTAATTCCTGAAGACTTCTTTGTAGATGAAGTAATAAAAATAGACAATAAAGAATCTGGAAAATACGCTTACTTTTGGCTCAAGAAAAAGAATTATACAACTTTGCAAGCAATAAATTATCTTTCTAAAAAGTTCAGTTTATCCGCTAAATTTTTTAGTTTTGCTGGAAATAAAGATAAAAATGCAGTAACCACTCAATTAATTTCAATTGTTAATGGAAACAAAAATATGAATTTTGAAACAGAGAAATTATCAATAAAATTTTATTGTTTTGGAGACCGTCCGATTTCTTTAGGTTTTAATCAGGGCAATAATTTTGTAATAACTGTTAGAAATTTAGAATCGATTCCGAAAATTAAATCAGAGTTCATTAATTTTTTTGGAGAACAAAGATTCAGCAAGTCTAATGTAGCCATCGGCAGAGCGATAGTGAAAGGAGAGGTTAAAAAAGCAAATGAAATTATGACTCAGTCAACTGGCAGAAACTTGCAAAACACTAACAAAAAACTTCTAAAATTATTTGTAAATGCGTATCAATCTTTTTTGTGGAACAAATGTGCAAAAGAAGCGATAAAACACAATCTCAAAACTTTTCCGATAGTCGGCTTTGGAACTAATTCTGCAGGAGTTGAAAAAGAGATAATTGATAAAGTTTTGTTAGATGAGCAAATCTCTCCCAGAGATTTTATCATTAGAAGTTTTCCCGAACTCAGCCAAGAGGGGGGCTCTAGAGAAATATTCAGCGAAGCTAAAAATTTGACTTATGAATCTGGTGAAGACGAATTAAACAAAGGCAAGAAAAAATTAATTTTGAAATTCTTCTTAAACAAGGGTTGCTATGCAACTGAATTTATAAGACAATTATTTTCCTAAAATTTCAACTACTTCTTCTAGAACTTGTTCTGGCTTTCTTTCACCGTTTATTAAATGCATTTTGCCTTGATTTAAGTAATAGTTAATCATTGGCTCGAATTGTTTTGTAAATATTTTCAGTCTTTTATTTACATTTGTTGGTTTATCATCTTCTCGTTGATATAGTTTTTCTTCGCATTTGTCGCAGAGGTATTTCTTTTTTGGAGGATTGTTAAGTCCATAAATTATGTTGCAAGGTTTGCATAAATATCTGTTTGCCAATCTTTCAATTATTACTTTGTCGCTGACGTCTAAAACAAGAGCGGCATCTATTGTAGTTATTGTTTCTAAAGCTTCTGCTTGTTCTACAGTTCTAGGAAATCCATCTAAAATATATCCCTTTTTGCAGTCTCTTTTTTTTAATCTGTCTTTTACAACTTCAATAGTTATTTCATCAGGCACTAATTCACTTCTATCCAAGTATCGTTTTACTTTTTTGCCCAAATCCGTTTCTTTATCTCGTGCTTCTCTGAAAATTTCTCCTGTAGAAATGTGAGGTATTCTGTATTTTTCTTTCAGTATGGATGCTAATGTTCCTTTTCCGCTTCCATTTTTTCCTATTAGTACAATGTTCATTTTTATCCCATATATCCTTGCAATTCGTTCTTTTGTTTGAGATGAGTCCAATGGTCTTTTACTTTTGTCACATATGGAGTTAATCTTTTTCTTAAATCAGGTAAATTAGTGCAAACTTCTTTTATTATTTTGACATCATTTGCATCGTTCTGTAAAACGTCTGCCTCTACTAATCCTCTGTATAATGTCATCATGTTTTTAAATATTTCTAGCAAAGCTTTCTTTTCGGCTTCGTCAAAACATGAGCATTCGTAAAAACTCGTAAATGTTTCCGCTCCGGGATGTAGAAACTCGTCTGCTAGTTTTAATATTGTTTCTACTCTTTCGGTTGTTCTTCTTCGTATTTGTCTTAGTAAAAAATCTTCTTTTTCTATAGAACTTATTTCAAATTCGTTGTTTAATAAATTAAATTCTGGAAGGTCATTAAATTGTTTTCTCAGTTTATCGTATGCTTCTTTTACCATCTAGAACGGCATTTCATTCTTGTGTTTTTAAACTTTTGCAAGTTATATTTATAAACAATCCACACCACTCACGACTAACTACAAACTACTGACTACAGACTACGTCGCGGAGGTACCCAAGCGGCTAAGGGGAACGCCTGCAGAGCGTTTATCCGGGGGTTCGAGTCCCTCTCTCCGCTTTTTTTTTAAGATTTTGTCGTGGGATTGAACAGAGTGAAATCCCACTTGAGGATTTTGGTTGAGCTTTTTTGAAAAGGTCAGTGGGAGTCCCTCTCTCCGCTTTTTTAGTGTGTCGTTATTCGTAGGTCGTTGGTCGTACTTTTACGACTTACGACAAACTACTTACGACTGACTAGGTTTACTATCTGTCGTTTTACCCTACATTGCATATACTACATATGCCACATTTTTAAAACGAGAAATTTTGATTATGATGTTAAGAGAGTGCTGTGCTTGTACACGACCTCCATTATATTTCTGTACAAACCCTCCAATCGACACAGCACTCTTGTTTTTTTTTTAATTTAGTCACAAGGTTTATATCTTTAGTCATTTAATTTGTTATTATGATTAATCAATACAAAACTTTTCCTGGTAAATATGTTGAGCAAATGCCGTCTTTATTAAAAAAAGAGTACAACCCTTTGAGCATTTATGATTTGGTTGTTAAAAGATTAGAAGTTTTGAATACTGCTGAGGAAGATTTTTGGTGGAGTACTGATTTTGATACTTCTGACGGAATTGTTTATAATTTAGATTTCACTTTCAAAATTTTTCTTGATGCTGATTTTTTAAAAAAAGTAGACAAAAATACTTCTTTAGTAAATGGTTCAATAGTTTTAGAAGATTTATTTTCTAGCGAGCGAACTTTTTTTCGCAATGAACATATCTTTTGCAGAAATTTAGATCAAAATGAATCTAAAGAACACCATTGCT